>CAZSQE010000038.1:0-11246 GCA_964608905.1 uncultured bacterium
CTCCAGGCTTGGCGGGCGGTCAGGACGGATAGGACAGCGACAGGGAGTAGCTGCGGCCCTTGCGGTGCGAGGACACCTCGAGACCGCCCTGGCGCAGCTCGATCCGGGGGTCGAGGAGGTTGCGCGCGGCGAGCTTGACGCCCAGGCCCCGCCAGGGAAGGAGCGTCAGGGTGGCATCGAGGCTCTGGGTCGGCTGCTCGCAGACGTCGCCGAGCGGGCTCTCCGAGAGTTGGACGAGGCGCTTCCCGGTGATCCCCAGCAGGACCATGGTGTCGAATCGGCCGGCGAACGAGGTGTAGCCCAGCGCGGCGTTGACGAGGTGGGACGCCTGTCCCTGCAGCGGGTGCTCGTTCGAGCCGATCTCGGTCAGGCGCTCCTTGAGGCGCACCTTCGAGGAGATGACCGTGGCGTTGGCGTTGAGCGAGAATCCGCGGAGCGCCGGCCAGAGCCGCTCGAGCCGCGCGCGCGCCTCCAACTCGATCCCGTAGTTGCGGCCGTAGTCGGAGTTGCGCGGGATGAGCAGGTTGGGCGAGCCGCCTTGGATCACCTGCTCGATGGGCTCGTGCAGGTGCTTGTAGAAGACGCCCGCGGCCAGCACCTCGGACAGGCCCGGGAAGCCCTCGAGGCGCACGTCGTAGTTGTCGATGAGCGCCCGCTCGAGGTCGGGATTGCCCGCCACCTGGTAGCCGCCGATGTACTCGAGGGCAGGACTCGAGGAGAGCTCGTTGAGATCGGGGCGCGACACGGTGCGGCTCGCCCCAAGCCTCAGGTTGGCGGCGGGGGCGACGGCGAGGTTCAGGTTCAGGGAGGGCAGCCAGTCGGTGTCGTCGAGCCGGCCACGCTGGGTGACGATCTCCGGGAAGAAGAGGTCGAAGCTCTCGATCTCCTGGAGGCTGTGCTCGACCCGCACCCCGATCGTGGCGCGCAGCCGGCGGCCGAAGGGCACGTCGGCGCTGAGGTAGCCGGCGCGCAGGCGGTGCCGCGCGTCGTAGTTGTCCACGCTCAGCGTGGCCTCCATGACGTAGGCGGTGCCGCGGGTGCCGGTGAAGGCGCTGTCGGCGAAGATCTCCTCGGGGGGGCGGATCTGGCTGACCTTGGTTCCCGGGTAGAAGTTGAAGCGGCGGTAGTAGTTCGCCCGGTCCTTGTCGTCGCGGCTGTAGCCGACGAGGAGCTTGCCGCGGCCGAGCGGCCCGAACGAGACCGGGAGCGACGCGGAGAGCGAGCCGCAGGCGCCGCGGTCCTTCAGGTCGCCGTACTCGCGGCTGCCCACCGAGCCCAGCACCCACAGCGGGTACAGGTTCCACTCGGCGTCGTAGAAGTAGAGCCGGTCGTAGACGGTCTCGCGACGGTCGGGTTGCTGGCGACGCGCCTCGGAGCGCGAGATCTGCCAGTCGAGATGGAGGCCGCCGAGGTGGGCGAAGTCGTGCCCGCCCTCCACCGCGCCGGAGAGCACGGAGCGCTCGACGTACATCAGGCGCGTGGCGCGATGGTTGAGGAACTCGCCGGTCATCGGCTCCTGGCGGTTGTGGTCGGGGCCCTCGTAGGTGCGCACCTCGTCGTCGGCGCTGCGCGTGTAGAGGCCGCGCAGGTGGACGGTGTGGCTGGGCGAGAGGCGGTAGCTGAAGGCGGAGACCCCGCCGAGCTGCGTGGACGCGGTGTGGCGCGAGACCGCGTAGTCGTAGAGGGTATCGGCGGTGTCGATGAAGAAGCGCGAGTGGCCGCTCTCGTGGTCGAACGAGCGCGTCAGGCTCCAGGACTGGACCAGCCCCAGCGGGCGGCCCAGCACCCGGAGCTCGTCCCCGTAGGTGGCGGAGTAGCTGCCGCTGGGGACCGCATGGCGCGCGGCGGGCGACCAGACGTCGCGGAAGGCCCGGCCGGCCTCGGCCAGGGTGCTCCGCGGGAAGCCGAGCTCCGGGTCGGAGCTCTCGACCAGGGGCCGCCCGCCCGTCAGGTCGTCCACCGCGCCGGGCATGGCCCGGGCCCCGGCGCCGAAGCCGAAGAAGTCCGTCCCCGGCGAGGCGTAGGTCAGGCGGTCGTGCCCGGTGACGCCCTCCGCGTGGGACTGCGACACCGAGAAGCGCCAGACGCGCCCGCCGGGGAAGTCGCGCGTGTGCACCTGGACGTCCCCGCCCCCGAACTCGCCGGGCCGGTCGGCGGTGTACGTCTTCTGCACGACGACGCGGTCGAGCAGGCCGGCCGGGAACAGGTCGAGGGGCACCACGCGCTTGTTCTGCTCCGGGCTGGCGACGCGCACGCCGTCCACCTCGGTGGAGCTGTAGCGCTCGCCGAGCCCGCGCACGAAGACGTACTTGCCGTCGGCCACGGAGAGGCCGGTGACCCGCCGCAGCACCTCGGCGGCGTCCTTGTCCGGCGTGCGGCGGACCTGCTCGGCGCTGACCGCGTCGCTCATGGACGGGGCCTTCTGGCGCGCCGCCAGCAGCGCGGTCTCGGTGTTCTGGCGCAGCCGGCCCTCCACCACGAACTCCTCCTGGCGGATGGCATCGGAGACCAGCGCCGCGCTCAGCGGCACGACCCGCCCGGCCTCCAGCACGACCCCCTCGAAGCGCTTGCGCGCGTAGGACAGCGCGCGGATCTGTACCGTGTAGCGCCCCGGCACGGCCTCGAGCAGGAACGTGCCGTCGGCGTTGGTCAGGCCACCGACCCGGCGCATCGTCGTGTCGGCCGGCAGCAGGGCGACCTCGGCGAACCCGATGGGCTCGCCGTTCTCGGCCGCGAGGACGCGCCCCTGGAGCCTGGCGGGCGCGGCGGCCGGGGCCGGGCCGGCGAGCAGGACGGCGAGAAGGAACACGGATGCCCACGCCACCGGGCGCGGGCGAATGGCACGACGAAGGCCCACAGGACTGCCCATGTCGACTTCCTCGGACGATAGGGAGGTGCGAAGCCCCCGGGGTCTGGGACGGCGAGCACGCCGACCCGGGGCGGGGGTGCAAGCCCCGCCCGCGGGCCGACGAGTGATTACGGGTGTCGCAACGTCAATCGATGCGCGTGATCTTGCCGGTAGCCCGCTGGTTCCCGGCGAGCACCTTGTAGAAGTACATCCCGACCGGGGTCGCCCGGTCGATGTTCCAGGTGACGGTGTGCTGGCCGGCCGGCAACTCTCCCTCGGCCAAGGTCTGCACGCGCCGTCCGTCCGCCGCGTAGATCTCGACCGAGACCGGACCACCCTGCGGCAGCGCGAAGGAGAGGTTCACCCGGTTGCGGAACGGGTTCGGCGCGCTGTGCGCCACGAGCACGCTCCCCTCGGCCATCGGCGTCACGGACACCTGCGTCGGGGTGCAGAAGGACGTGCGGTCCGCGGGGATGGCGGCGCAGTGCGCGTTCCAGGTGGCGTCGTGCTCGACGCCGAGCGCGCCCGTCTTGTAGTAGGCGATGATCGAGTTCAGCAGCGTGTAGGAGACGCCGCGGCGCCAGTGCACGCCGTACAGCGGCCCGGGGAAGTCGGTGGCGGGCGGCACGTCCAGACGCTGGTCGCCGATGAAGGTGCAGTTGGCGAGCTGGTTGAAGGAGCGCCCGGCGCAGACCGTCTGGTCGTAGGGCGAGGTCTCGGTGTTGTCGGCTTCGATGGCCTTGTCGCCCCACTGCGTGCCGGCCATCGACCTGAAGGGGGACGTGCGCACGATCACGTACTGCGCCCGGGTGCGCGCGCCGAGCTGGGTGTCGTAGCCGTCGTCGCGGCCGTCGATGGCCACCAGGTACTTCGAGTCCATCGTGCCGCCGAACCACTCGAAGCTGTCGTCGTCGCCCATGTACGCCTGGCAGTATTCCATCTGGGTGTTGCGGCCGACGCCGCAGAAGGTGAACGAGTTCAGCTCGTTGTTGGGCGAGCGCTCGCGCCCCGCGAACTCGACGCGCACGTAGCGGAGCTGGCCGGAGCCGTCGTTGTCGTCGTTGCCGCCGAAGTAGCCGACCGTGCCGCCCTCGGCCGCCACGGAGTCACCGGCGCAGGTGTTGACCGGGTTCATCCGGCCGTAGCCGAGCAGGTAGAGACCGCCGCAGTCGCCGTGGCTCTGGCTGCCCGGATCCTGGCCGGAGGTGATGATGATGGGGTCGCAGTCGGTGCCGACGGCGTGGAGGCGCCCGCCGCGCTCGACGATGATCGTGCCGACGGTGGCGCGATCCTGGAAGATGACCGTGCCCGGCGCGACGGTGAGCACGCCGCCGCTCTTGACGCGGAGTTGGCCGATGACGCGGTAGTTGCTGTCGCCCCGGAAATACTGGTGCGGCGAGTAGATGCTGACGTTGTTGTACGTCGCCAGCGGCCGCGGGTCCGGCATGCCGGGGAGGTGCAGGTCCTGCCGGTCGGCGCCGGTGGAGTCGTAGTACGTCCAGCCCTGGGTCCAGTCCGGGCCGGCGGGGTCGATGGCGCCGGCGTAGCAGGTCTGATCGAAGAAGCCGTCGGCCGGGACGACGACCGAGTGGGACGCGGCAGGCGAGCCGGCGCCGGGCCGGAAGTCCGGGACCGCGTTCGTCTGGTAGACCGCGTTCGGGAGGATGGGATTCGCGTAGCTGTTGTGCGTGAACGTGGTCGTGCCCAGCACGATGGTGCTGTAGCCGACGGGGCAGGCCCCGGGTGGCGCCGTGACCGTGAGGAACTGGTCGGCCAGGGTCTCGCTGTTGTCGGCGATCGTGATGCGGTTCCCGTACATGATGTTGCCGTCGAAGATGAGCTGGGCCGACGCCCCGGCCGCCGTCAGAGCGACGAGCCCCAGGGCGACCAGCGTGGCGCGGGTCGCTCGAACCGCACCGGTGGTGGCGATGCGCATGCTGCCTCCTTCGCGGGTGTCTGCAGCGTGAGGGGGCCGGACGAGATGTCGGGCAAGCGGCCCCCGGCTGGCGCCGTGGCCCGGGCTCGACCGCCCCGCGCTCCAGCGACCGCGATGAGAGTCCCCCGCGGAGTCCGCCGGGGTGATGAAGGGGCGATGAAGACGGGGTAAGAAATGGTTAGCGCGAGGTTACGGCCGCCCTGCCGGGGTGCGGCGGGACTTCATTCCTCGAGGCCGGAGCGGCCGCGGGCCCGCTTCTTCTCGGCCTCGCGCCGCTTGGCGCCGAGGCGGCGCTCGACCGCCGCCCGGGTCGGCCGCGTGGGCGTGCGCGGCCTCGGCTTGCGGGCGCGGCGCGCCAGCTCGGCCAGCACCCGCGCCAGCGCCGCCTCGCGGTTGCGCGCCTGCGAGCGGCTCTCGGTGGCGATGCGCGTGATGCCGCTGGGCCGGTGGCGCACGCGCACGCTGGACTCGGTCTTGTTCTTCTTCTGCCCGCCGGGCCCCGGGGACTTGAAGGGCGTGACGTCGCAGTCGCGGGCCAGGCGTTCGAGCGCGGGCGGCAGGGGCACGGCGGTCCTCCTCAGTCCGCGGGCCGCAGCGTGGCCGCGACCCGGCCGGCGAGCAGGCGCTCGAGGCGGGTGCGGTCGGGCGCGTCGAGCACGATGAAGTCGCCGGCGCCGGGGGCGGGCAGGAGCAGGAGCTGGCGCTCGTTCCACAGGACGCGCGCCAGCACGACGTGGCCCGACAGCCGCACGGCGTGGGCCGCGGCGGGCTCGGGCGGCCAGACGCGGCGCGTCAGCACGGCGACGTCCCCGGGCGCGAGCAGGTCGCTCACCCGGCGCGCGCCGGGTGAGCGACCTGCTCGCGCCCGGGGACGTCGCCGTGCTGACGCGCCGCGTCTGGCCGCCCGAGCCCGCCGCGGCCCACGCCGTGCGGCTGTCGGGCCACGTCGTGCTGGCGCGCGTCCTGTGGAACGAGCGCCAGCTCCTGCTCCTGCCCGCCCCCGGCGCCGGCGACTTCATCGTGCTCGACGCGCCCGACCGCACCCGCCTCGAGCGCCTGCTCGCCGGCCGGGTCGCGGCCACGCTGCGGCCCGCGGACTGAGGAGGACCGCCGTGCCCCTGCCGCCCGCGCTCGAACGCCTGGCCCGCGACTGCGACGTCACGCCCTTCAAGTCCCCGGGGCCCGGCGGGCAGAAGAAGAACAAGACCGAGTCCAGCGTGCGCGTGCGCCACCGGCCCAGCGGCATCACGCGCATCGCCACCGAGAGCCGCTCGCAGGCGCGCAACCGCGAGGCGGCGCTGGCGCGGGTGCTGGCCGAGCTGGCGCGCCGCGCCCGCAAGCCGAGGCCGCGCACGCCCACGCGGCCGACCCGGGCGGCGGTCGAGCGCCGCCTCGGCGCCAAGCGGCGCGAGGCCGAGAAGAAGCGGGCCCGCGGCCGCTCCGGCCTCGAGGAATGAAGTCCCGCCGCACCCCGGCAGGGCGGCCGTAACCTCGCGCTAACCATTTCTTACCCCGTCTTCATCGCCCCTTCATCACCCCGGCGGACTCCGCGGGGGACTCTCATCGCGGTCGCTGGAGCGCGGGGCGGTCGAGCCCGGGCCACGGCGCCAGCCGGGGGCCGCTTGCCCGACATCTCGTCCGGCCCCCTCACGCTGCAGACACCCGCGAAGGAGGCAGCATGCGCATCGCCACCACCGGTGCGGTTCGAGCGACCCGCGCCACGCTGGTCGCCCTGGGGCTCGTCGCTCTGACGGCGGCCGGGGCGTCGGCCCAGCTCATCTTCGACGGCAACATCATGTACGGGAACCGCATCACGATCGCCGACAACAGCGAGACCCTGGCCGACCAGTTCCTCACGGTCACGGCGCCACCCGGGGCCTGCCCCGTCGGCTACAGCACCATCGTGCTGGGCACGACCACGTTCACGCACAACAGCTACGCGAATCCCATCCTCCCGAACGCGGTCTACCAGACGAACGCGGTCCCGGACTTCCGGCCCGGCGCCGGCTCGCCTGCCGCGTCCCACTCGGTCGTCGTCCCGGCCGACGGCTTCTTCGATCAGACCTGCTACGCCGGCGCCATCGACCCCGCCGGCCCGGACTGGACCCAGGGCTGGACGTACTACGACTCCACCGGCGCCGACCGGCAGGACCTGCACCTCCCCGGCATGCCGGACCCGCGGCCGCTGGCGACGTACAACAACGTCAGCATCTACTCGCCGCACCAGTATTTCCGGGGCGACAGCAACTACCGCGTCATCGGCCAACTCCGCGTCAAGAGCGGCGGCGTGCTCACCGTCGCGCCGGGCACGGTCATCTTCCAGGATCGCGCCACCGTCGGCACGATCATCGTCGAGCGCGGCGGGCGCCTCCACGCCGTCGGCACCGACTGCGACCCCATCATCATCACCTCCGGCCAGGATCCGGGCAGCCAGAGCCACGGCGACTGCGGCGGTCTCTACCTGCTCGGCTACGGCCGGATGAACCCGGTCAACACCTGCGCCGGTGACTCCGTGGCGGCCGAGGGCGGCACGGTCGGCTACTTCGGCGGCAACGACGACAACGACGGCTCCGGCCAGCTCCGCTACGTGCGCGTCGAGTTCGCGGGGCGCGAGCGCTCGCCCAACAACGAGCTGAACTCGTTCACCTTCTGCGGCGTCGGCCGCAACACCCAGATGGAATACTGCCAGGCGTACATGGGCGACGACGACAGCTTCGAGTGGTTCGGCGGCACGATGGACTCGAAGTACCTGGTGGCCATCGACGGCCGCGACGACGGCTACGACACCCAGCTCGGCGCGCGCACCCGGGCGCAGTACGTGATCGTGCGCACGTCCCCCTTCAGGTCGATGGCCGGCACGCAGTGGGGCGACAAGGCCATCGAAGCCGACAACACCGAGACCTCGCCCTACGACCAGACGGTCTGCGCCGGGCGCTCCTTCAACCAGCTCGCCAACTGCACCTTCATCGGCGACCAGCGTCTGGACGTGCCGCCCGCCACCGACTTCCCCGGGCCGCTGTACGGCGTGCACTGGCGCCGCGGCGTCTCCTACACGCTGCTGAACTCGATCATCGCCTACTACAAGACGGGCGCGCTCGGCGTCGAGCACGACGCCACCTGGAACGCGCACTGCGCCGCCATCCCCGCGGACCGCACGTCCTTCTGCACCCCGACGCAGGTGTCCGTGACGCCGATGGCCGAGGGGAGCGTGCTCGTGGCGCACAGCGCGCCGAACCCGTTCCGCAACCGGGTGAACCTCTCCTTCGCGCTGCCGCAGGGTGGTCCGGTCTCGGTCGAGATCTACGCGGCGGACGGACGGCGCGTGCAGACCTTGGCCGAGGGAGAGTTGCCGGCCGGCCAGCACACCGTCACCTGGAACATCGACCGGGCGACCCCGGTCGGGATGTACTTCTACAAGGTGCTCGCCGGGAACCAGCGGGCTACCGGCAAGATCACGCGCATCGATTGACGTTGCGACACCCGTAATCACTCGTCGGCCCGCGGGCGGGGCTTGCACCCCCGCCCCGGGTCGGCGTGCTCGCCGTCCCAGACCCCGGGGGCTTCGCACCTCCCTATCGTCCGAGGAAGTCGACATGGGCAGTCCTGTGGGCCTTCGTCGTGCCATTCGCCCGCGCCCGGTGGCGTGGGCATCCGTGTTCCTTCTCGCCGTCCTGCTCGCCGGCCCGGCCCCGGCCGCCGCGCCCGCCAGGCTCCAGGGGCGCGTCCTCGCGGCCGAGAACGGCGAGCCCATCGGGTTCGCCGAGGTCGCCCTGCTGCCGGCCGACACGACGATGCGCCGGGTCGGTGGCCTGACCAACGCCGACGGCACGTTCCTGCTCGAGGCCGTGCCGGGGCGCTACACGGTACAGATCCGCGCGCTGTCCTACGCGCGCAAGCGCTTCGAGGGGGTCGTGCTGGAGGCCGGGCGGGTCGTGCCGCTGAGCGCGGCGCTGGTCTCCGATGCCATCCGCCAGGAGGAGTTCGTGGTGGAGGGCCGGCTGCGCCAGAACACCGAGACCGCGCTGCTGGCGGCGCGCCAGAAGGCCCCGTCCATGAGCGACGCGGTCAGCGCCGAGCAGGTCCGCCGCACGCCGGACAAGGACGCCGCCGAGGTGCTGCGGCGGGTCACCGGCCTCTCCGTGGCCGACGGCAAGTACGTCTTCGTGCGCGGGCTCGGCGAGCGCTACAGCTCCACCGAGGTGGACGGCGTGCGCGTCGCCAGCCCGGAGCAGAACAAGCGCGTGGTGCCCCTCGACCTGTTCCCGGCCGGCCTGCTCGACCGCGTCGTCGTGCAGAAGACGTACACCGCCGACCGGCCCGGCGAGTTCGGGGGCGGGGACGTCCAGGTGCACACGCGCGACTTCCCCGGCGGGCGCGTCTGGCGCTTCTCGGTGTCGCAGTCCCACGCGGAGGGCGTCACCGGGCACGACCGCCTGACCTACGCCTCGCCGGGGACGGACTTCTTCGGCTTCGGCGCCGGGGCCCGGGCCATGCCCGGCGCGGTGGACGACCTGACGGGCGGGCGGCCCCTGGTCGAGAGCTCCGACCCGGAGCTCGGCTTCCCGCGGAGCACCCTGGCCGAGGCCGGCCGGGCCTTCCGCGACGTCTGGTCGCCCGCCGCGCGCCATGCGGTCCCCAGCGGCAGCTACTCCGCCACCTACGGGGACGAGCTCCGGGTGCTGGGCCGCCCGCTGGGGCTGGTCCAGTCCTGGAGCCTGACGCGCTCGTTCGACCACGAGAGCGGCCACTCGCGCTTCTTCATCGACACCGCCGATACCCTCTACGACTACGCGGTCTCGCGCCACACCGCGTCCACGCAGCTCGGCGGGGTCTCCGCCTTCAGCTACCGCCTCTCGCCCAGCCACACCGTCCACCTGCGCGGCCTCTACACGCGCAGCGCCGACGACGAGGTGCGCACCTACGAGGGCCCCGACCACAACCGCCAGGAGCCGATGACCGGCGAGTTCCTCAACCATCGCGCCACGCGCCTGATGTACGTCGAGCGCTCCGTGCTCTCCGGCGCGGTGGAGGGCGGGCACGACTTCGCCCACCTCGGCGGCCTCCATCTCGACTGGCAGATCTCGCGCTCCGAGGCGCGTCGCCAGCAACCCGACCGTCGCGAGACCGTCTACGACCGGCTCTACTTCTACGACGCCGAGTGGAACCTGTACCCGCTGTGGGTGCTGGGCTCGGTGGGCAGCCGCGAGTACGGCGACCTGAAGGACCGCGGCGCCTGCGGCTCGCTCTCCGCGTCGCTCCCGGTCTCGTTCGGGCCGCTCGGCCGCGGCAAGCTCCTCGTCGGCTACAGCCGCGACGACAAGGACCGGGCGAACTACTACCGCCGCTTCAACTTCTACCCGGGAACCAAGGTCAGCCAGATCCGCCCCCCCGAGGAGATCTTCGCCGACAGCGCCTTCACCGGCACCCGCGGCACCGCCTACGTCATGGAGGCCACGCTGAGCGTGGACAACTACGACGCGCGGCACCGCCTGCGCGCCGGCTACCTCAGCGCCGACGTGCCCTTCGGCCGCCGGCTGCGCGCCACGATCGGGGTGCGGGTCGAGCACAGCCTCCAGGAGATCGAGAGCTTCGACCTCTTCTTCCCGGAGATCGTCACCCAGCGTGGCCGGCTCGACGACACCGACTGGCTGCCCTCCCTGAACCTGAACCTCGCCGTCGCCCCCGCCGCCAACCTGAGGCTTGGGGCGAGCCGCACCGTGTCGCGCCCCGATCTCAACGAGCTCTCCTCGAGTCCTGCCCTCGAGTACATCGGCGGCTACCAGGTGGCGGGCAATCCCGACCTCGAGCGGGCGCTCATCGACAACTACGACGTGCGCCTCGAGGGCTTCCCGGGCCTGTCCGAGGTGCTGGCCGCGGGCGTCTTCTACAAGCACCTGCACGAGCCCATCGAGCAGGTGATCCAAGGCGGCTCGCCCAACCTGCTCATCCCGCGCAACTCCGACTACGGCCGCAACTACGGGATCGAGTTGGAGGCGCGCGCGCGGCTCGAGCGGCTCTGGCCGGCGCTCCGCGGATTCTCGCTCAACGCCAACGCCACGGTCATCTCCTCGAAGGTGCGCCTCAAGGAGCGCCTGACCGAGATCGGCTCGAACGAGCACCCGCTGCAGGGACAGGCGTCCCACCTCGTCAACGCCGCGCTGGGCTACACCTCGTTCGCCGGCCGATTCGACACCATGGTCCTGCTGGGGATCACCGGGAAGCGCCTCGTCCAACTCTCGGAGAGCCCGCTCGGCGACGTCTGCGAGCAGCCGACCCAGAGCCTCGATGCCACCCTGACGCTCCTTCCCTGGCGGGGCCTGGGCGTCAAGCTCGCCGCGCGCAACCTCCTCGACCCCCGGATCGAGCTGCGCCAGGGCGGTCTCGAGGTGTCCTCGCACCGCAAGGGCCGCAGCTACTCCCTGTCGCTGTCCTATCCGTCCTGACCGCCCGCCAAGCCTGGAG
>CAZSQE010000039.1:0-11147 GCA_964608905.1 uncultured bacterium
CTCAGGTCGACAAAGCCGATGTTGAACGTCAGCCCGGTGAGCGCGCCGGCGCGCAGGAACTCGCGGCGGGAGAGGGTGGAGCCGGCCGCGGCCGGGGCGAGGTCGCGCTCGCGCTCGCTCATCGGGCGCCTCCGGCCGGCCCGCGGCCGGCGACCGCGGCGCGGTGCACGGCGCGGCGGATGCGCGGGTAGGTCCCGCAGCGGCACAGGTTGGCGGCCAGCGCGCCGTCGATCTCGGCGTCGCTGGGGTCGGGGTTCTTCGCCAGCAGCGCGGCCGCGGCCAGGATCTGCCCCGGCTGGCAGTAGCCGCACTGCGTCACCTGCTCCTCGAGCCAGGCGCGCTGCACCGGGTGGCTGCCGTCGGGGGAGAGCCCCTCGATGGTGGTGATGCTGCGGTCCACCACCTGCGCGGCGGCGAGGCGGCAGGAGCGCACCGGCTCGCCGTCGAGCAGCACGGTGCAGGTGCCGCACAGCCCGGCGCCGCAGCCGTACTTGGTTCCGGTCAGGCCGAGGGTCTCGCGCAGCACCCAGAGCAGCGGGGTGTCGGGCTCGACCTCGACGGTGTGGGGCGTGCCGTTGACGATGAGCTTGATGGCGGGCATGGGCGACCTCACGGGTGGCGTGGCGTCCGCGGGGACGGGGGCGAAGGGTCCATCGCGCCGCATCATAGCCCCCCCGCCCGCCGGGCCCGCAAGGGAAACGGCGGGTTCGGGGTGAAGGACCGGTGAACTCCGGTCGATCCCACCGGGGGCCCGGGAGCATCCACAGGGAGACCGGCCCGGCGCCTCCGGCGCCGGCGTGGCCCTCCCCGGGCCGGAAAGGACCCTCATGTCCCGCATCCACGACAGCATCGCCGACACCATCGGCCGCACGCCGCTGGTGCGGCTGCAGCGCCTCCAGGCCGGCCTCGGCGCCGAGTTGGTGCTCAAGCTCGAGTCCTTCAACCCGATGTCGTCGGTCAAGGACCGCATCGGCGACGCGATGGTGCGCGACGCGCTCGCGCGCGGCGCCATCCGCCCGGGCGTGACCACGGTGATCGAGCCGACCTCGGGCAACACCGGCATCGCGCTGGCGTTCGTCTGCGCCGCGCGCGGCATCCGGCTGGTGCTGACCATGCCCGACACCATGTCGGTCGAGCGGCGGCGCATCCTGCGGGCGCTGGGGGCGCGGGTCGTGCTCACCGAGGGGGCGAAGGGGATGAAGGGCGCCATCGCGCGGGCCGAGGAGCTGCGGCAGGAGATCCCCGACGCGATGGTCATCGGGCAGTTCGAGAACCCGGCCAACCCGCGGGTGCACCGCGAGACCACCGCGGTCGAGATCTGGGAGGACACCGGCGGCCGCGTGGACGCCGTGGTGGCGGGCGTGGGCACCGGCGGCACCATCACCGGCGTGGCCGAGGGGCTCAAGCCGCGCAACCCGGCGCTGCGCGCCATCGCGGTGGAGCCGGCCGACTCGCCGGTGCTCTCGGGCGGCACGGCGGGACCGCACAAGCTCCAGGGCATCGGCGCCGGCTTCGTGCCGAAGGTGCTGCGCACCGACCTGCTCGACGAGATCATCCGCGTGACGGCCGACGACGCCTTCGCCACGGCGCGGCGGCTGGCGCGCGAGGAGGGCATCCTGGTCGGCATCTCCTCGGGCGCGGTCACCTGGGCGGCGATGGAGGTGGCGAAGCGGCCGGAGATGGAGGGGAAGCGTGTCGTCGCCATCCTCGCCAGCCACGGCGAGCGCTACCTGTCCACGCCGCTGTTCGACGTCCCCGACGACGCGGGCGACGGCCCGTCGGCGGGGTAGCCGCCGTGCTCCGGCTGGTCGAGGACGTCCGCGCCATCCGCGCCAAGGACCCGGCGGCGCGCAATACGCTCGAGATCCTGCTGTGCTACCCGGGCCTGCACGCGCTGGCCGGGCACCGGCTCGCGCACCGGCTGTGGCGCTGGCGCGTGCCGCTGCTGCCGCGGCTGCTCTCGCACCTCACCCGCTTCCTCACCGGCATCGAGATCCACCCCGGCGCGAGCCTCGGCCGGCGCGTGTTCATCGACCACGGCATGGGCGTGGTCATCGGCGAGACGGCGGTGGTGGGCGACGACTGCCTCATCTACCAGGGCGTGACGCTGGGCGGGACCAGCCTGAGCCGGGGCAAGCGGCACCCGACGCTGGAGGAGCACGTGGTGGTCGGCTCGGGCGCCAAGGTGCTCGGCAACATCACCCTCGGGCACCACACCCGCGTCGGCTCGGGCTCGGTGGTGGTGAAGTCGGCGCCGCCGCGCTCGACCATCGTCGGCATCCCCGGCCGCGCGCTCGAGGAGGGCGAGGAGGAGGGGCGCCGGCCGGGACACGAGCTCGAGCACGACCGCATCCCCGACCCGGCGGCGCGCGCCATCACCGCGCTGCACGAGCAGGTGCGCGCGCTGGCGCGCGAGGTGGCGGATCTGCGCCAGCAGCCGGTCTTCGTCGCCGTGCCGCGTGGCATGACCCCCGAGCAGGTCGAGCAGGCGTTCCGCTCGCTGAGCGAGGGCGCGGAGGAGCCGCGCGCGAACGGCGCGCCCGCCGACCCCGGCGCCGGGATCTAGACGGGAACGCGCGGGACCCCGGCCGAGCGGCCGGGGCCCCGTCGCGTGACGCGCGCGCGCCGCGCTACCTCTTCAGCCCCTCCTGCACCTTGTACGGCGGGCGCGCGGGCTTGCGGGGCGGGTTCTTCGCCAGTTGGTCGAGCGTCCACTCGATGGCCCGCTCGAGCTGCGGGTCGCGGCCGGACACCATCTCGCTGGGCGTGTTCTCGACCTCGATGTCGGGGTCCACGCCGTGGTTCTCGATCACCCACTCGCTCTTCGCCGGGCCCCACATGCCGAAGTCCGGCAGGGTCACCACGCCGCCGTCCACCAGCGGCAGGTGGTGGCTGATGCCGACGAGGCCGCCCCAGGTGCGCATGCCGATGAGCGGGCCGATGCCGAGCTGGCGGAAGTAGTGGGGGAAGGCGTCGCCGCCCGAGCCGGCGTACTGGTTGATGAGGATGCACTTGGGCCCGTCGATGGCCGTGGTCGGCGTGCGGAAGTCGGCGCCGTCGCGGGTGGACCAGTAGGCCAGCGTGGTGCGGCGCAGCCGCTCGGTGAAGAAGTCGGGGATGAAGCCGCCGCCGTTGAAGCGCTCGTCGACGATGATGCCCTGCCGGTCCACCTGCGGGTAGTACTGCTTGCTGAACTCCTGGATGCCCTGGATCGAGGTGTTGGGCACGTGGATGTAGGCGATGCGGCCGCCGGTGGCCTTCGCCACCTTCTCGCGGTTGCCGTCCACCCAGGCGGTGTAGCGCAGCGAGACCTCGCTGGCGACCGGCTTCACCGTGTAGGTGCGCGCCTGCGGGTCGTTCGCCGAGCGGCCGACGGTGACGCGGGTCTGCCGGCCGGCGGTGCCGACGAAGGCCGCGAAGACGTTCTCGGGGGCGCGCACCGGCCGGCCGTTCACCTCGAGCAGGAAGTCGCCCTCCCTCACCTGGACGCCGGGCATGCCGAGCGGCGCCTCGACGTCCGAGTTCCAGTCGCGCGCCCGGTACACGGTCTTGAACCGGTACCGCCCGCTGGCGGCGTCCAGCTCGTAGTCGGCGCCGAGCAGGCCGACGTCCACGCGCCGCGGCTGCGTCGCGTCGCCGCCGCCGACGTAGGCGTGCGAGGTGGACAGCTCGCCCTGCAGCTCGCCGAGGATGTAGTTGAGGTCGGTGCGGTGGGCGACGTGGGGCACCAGCGCGCGGTAGCGCTCGCCCACGGCCTTCCAGTCGAGGCCGCCCATGGCCGGGTCGTAGTAGAAGTCGCGCTCGAGCCGCCAGGCCTCGTCGAACATCTGCATCCACTCCCGGCGCGGGTCGAGCAGGGTCATGAGCTGCCCGGTGGCGAGCTTGCCGTCGCCCGCCTTCTTGCCCTCGGCGGCGTCCACGATGCCGTAGGTCTCGCCGGACTTGTAGAGGACCTTGCCGCCGTCCCTCGAGACCGCGCCGTCGGCGTCCACGCCCGCGATGATGGTCTTGACCTCGCGCTTCTCGAGGTCGAACAGCTTGAACGACCCCGTGCCGGGGCCGTCGCTGTCGGGGTCGGGCGGGTCGAGCGTGAAGAACACCAGCTTGCCCTTGAACACGTTGACGCCGGCGTAGCGCGCCGGCGGCACCGGGAGCGCCGCGACGCGCGCGGCGATGCCGGCGAGGTCGATGCGCACCGGCTTGGACTCTTCGGGCTTCGCCGCCTCGCCCTTGCCGCCCTTCGCGTCCTTGGTCTCCGCCTTCGCGTCCTTGCCCGCGCCGCCCTCGTCCTTCTTCGCCTCGCCGGTCTCCTCGTCGCTCTGCGGCGGCACCGGGGTGAGCAGGGTGTCGCGCAGGGTCATGGCGTAGATGCGGTCGGTGGCGCTGAACTGGAAGTTGAGCTCGAAGGCGCCGAACTCGGGGTTCAGGGTGCGGCGCGAGACGAAGTAGAGGTAGTCGCCGGCCGGGTCGAAGGCGGGCGAGAAGTCGTCCGTCATGCCGGTGGAGACCGTGGTCACGCCGCCGCCGAGGGCGTGGAGCTGCAGCTGCTGGAGGCCGGCCGCGTTGGCCTTGCTGTAGGCCAGCCACCGCGAGTCGGGCGCCCAGGCGTGGTCGTGGATCTCGCCGTGCCCGCCCTGGTCCACCCTGGCCAGCTTCCCGGTGGCGACGTCGCACCACCACAGGGTGCAGGTCTTGTCGGAGAACGCCAGCTTCTTCGAGTCGGGCGACCAGCGCGGCGCGAAGCGGAAGGTGGCGCCGCCGGTGGTCACCTGGCGCGGCGCGGTCCTGCCGTCGCTGCCCACCACCCACAGCTCGTACTCGCCGGTCTGGTCCGACAGGTAGGCGATCCACTTGCCGTCCGGCGACCACGCCGGGTCGCGCTCGCGCGCGCCGGGCGTGCCCACCAGCAGGCGCGGGTCGCCCTTCTCGGCCGGCACGGTGAACAGGTCGCCGCGCGCCGCGAACACCGCGCGCTTGGCGGACGGCGAGAGGTCGAAGTCGGTGATCCACTTCGCGACGTTGCGGTACCCGGCGCGGGTGCCGGGCTTGTCGTCGGGGACCAGCACCTGGAGCTTCCGCGGCGCGCCGCCGGGCAGGTCGAGGACGTAGAGGTGGCCGCCGTTCTCGAAGACGACGGCGTCCGAGCCGAGGCTCGGCCACTTCACGTCGTACTCCTCGAAGTTCGTGACCTGGCGGTGGGCCTTCGCGTCGAGGTCGTAGGCCCACAGGTTGGCGGTGCGCCCGCCGCGGTCGGAGGCGTAGTAGATGGTGCGGCCGTGCCACATCGGCCACTCGTTCGGGCCGGGCCAGTCGGTGATCCTCTCCGAGACGTTGCGGCGGAAGTCGTAGGTCCAGATCTGCGGGGCGTCGCCGCCGCGGTAGCGCTTCCAGGTGCGGTTGTCGTACGAGGGCGAGACGTAGGCGACGTGGCCGCCGTCCGGCGAGAGCGAGGCGTAGCCGGCGGTGGGCAGCGGCAGCGTCTCCTCGAAGCCGCCGCCGGCCGGCACCTTGAGGAAGCGGTCGAAGCGCGACAGCGACGAGGCGCGGGGCGAGCGCAGCAGGATGGCCCGGCCGTCCGGGTACCACTCGGCCACCTGGTCGGCCTGCGGGTGCCAGGTGAGGCGGGTCGGCTCGCCGCCCTCCACCGGGATGGTGTAGGCGTCCACGTTCCCGTCGTACTCGGCGGTGAAGGCGACGGTGCGGCCGTCGGGCGAGAGCTTGGGGAAGGCCTCCCGGCCCTCGTGCGAGGTGAGACGCACGGCGAGGCCGCCGCCGCGGGCGACGGTCCACAGGTCGCCGGCGTAGACGAAGACGATCCGGTCGCCCTGGATGTCGGGCTGGCGGAGCAGGCGGCACTCCTCGAGGGCCGCCGCCGGGGCGGCCGCGCCGAGCAGCGCGAGCAGGGCGACGGCGAGACGCAGGGCGAACGGGCGGAACCGCATGACGGCAGGCCCTCCTTGGGACGATGCGTGGGACGGACCGCGAACGCCCCATCCTCTGACGGGCGGCCCGGGGCGACAAACGTCCCCGGACGAGCGCGGCAGCCGGGGCCGCGGACGCGAGACCGCGGGGGCTACGGCCGTGGCCGGGGCGAGGTTGCGGCGGGCCCGCCCCCGGGGCCGGCGTCCGGCGGCGCCGGCGGAGCGTCGTCGCCTCAAGCCGGCCCGGAGCTCTGCCGATAACGGTCTGGACCACAGGTGGATACGCCATCCCAGGGAGCGGGTCCTTCCATGCGAGCCAGTGCCCGACCGGAGCACGACAGCGAGGAGGCCGTCCGCACGCCGGAGCAGGAGGCGGCGGTGCGCGCCGCCGAGGTGTGGGTCAACCACCTCGCCCGCACCCTGAAGACCTGCCGGCTCTACGACGCCAACAACCCCACCGTCATCCGCTTCCGCGAGGAGCTGGCCCAGGCGCTGGCGCGCACGCTCGAGGAGCACGGGGCGCTGACGCTGCGGTTCACGTCGGACGACGTGCTGTGCGACGACGTCTCGCTCTACCCGGCCCGATCGCGCGACGACAACCTCGCCCTGGCGTTCTACCGCGACGGCGTGCACGCCATCACCTTCTCGCCCGGCATCGAGCCCGCCGAGGTCGAGGGCTTCCTCGACGCGGTGCTGCTGGTGACCGGGCAGAACGCCGGCGACAACGACCTGGTCACGCTGCTGTGGGAGGCGCACCTGCAGAGCGTGGACGTGGACTACGTCCCGGCCGAGGGGGACGTGGGCGCGGGCGAGGCCGCCGACGCGGGCGAGGTCGTGCCGTGGCCGACGGGAGCGCCGGCCGGGGACGGGGAGGACGCGGCGGAGCCGGAGACGGCGCCCGAGGGGGAGGAGCGCTCCGACGATTGGGCGGTGGGCGACCTCGCGGCCGAGGTCGAGGCGGGCTTCGCCGAACTCGAGTCGCTGGCGCCGAGCGAGGCCGCGCGCTTCCTCGGCGAGTACGAGGCCGAGCACGCGGTGCCGCTGGCCACCGCCACCATCGCCATCGCCAGCGCGTTCCTGCACGCCGGGGCCGAGGCCACCGACCGCACCGAGCTGGCCCGCTTCCTGCCGCGCGTGCTGCGCCAGACCATCACCGCCGGCTCGTGGACCGAGGCGCGGCACTGCCTGGCGCTGCTGCGCCGCTGCGGGCGCCACTCCGAGTGGTCGCTCGAGGGCTTCACCCAGGAGCTGTTCCAGCCCATCTCCGTGGCCGGCGTCACTGAGAAGCTCGACGAGCAGGAGCCGGCGGCGCTCGAGGAGTTCGTCGCGCTGGCGCGCGACCTCGGCGCGCCGGCGGTGGACTGGCTCAACCTGGCGCTGGCCGAGAGCCAGCAGCGGCGCACGCGGCGGGTGCTGGCCGAGGCCATCGCCGCGCTGTGCCGCGACGAGCCCGAGCGGCTCGCGCCCTGGCTGGCCGACCCGCGCTGGTACGTGGTGCGCAACATCGTCCACATCCTCGGCTGGATCGGCGGCGAGCGCACCATCGGCCTGCTCGAGACGGCGATGCGGCACGCCGAGCCGCGGGTGCGGCAGGAGGTGGTCGCGGCGCTGGGCCAGGCCGACGCCGCCCACGCCCGACCGCTGCTGCTCGGCATGCTCGACGACGCGGACCCGCGCCTGTTCTGCTCGGTGCTGCACCAGCTGGCGGTCGAGCGCGACCCGCGCACGGCCGCCGCGATGGTGCGCTTCATGACCGACCCGGACTTCGAGCAGCGTCCGCTCGAGGTGCGCCGCGCCGTCTACTCGACGCTGGCGGCCACCGGCGGCGACGAGGTCCTCGAGGAGCTCGAGCTCGAGCTGCACAAGGGCAACTGGTTCTCGCGCTACCAGGAGGCGCACCGCCAGTCGGTGGCGCGCTGCGTCGCCCGCATCGGCACGCCGCGCGCGAAGGCGGTGCTGGAGCGGGGCGCGCGCTCGAAGCGCGCGCCGGTGCGCAAGGCCTGCCTCGACGCGCAGGGAGGGACGACCCCCGATGCCTGACGCCACCCCGGTCCGCGAGCCCGAGCGCCCGGGCGAGGGCGAGAGCTCCCGCCTGCTCGAGCTGGGGCCCCAGCTGCTGGTCCGCTTCTCGGCGCTGCTGCGCACCGCGCGCACGCACGACGTCTCCAACCAGGCGTTCCGCCGGCAGCTGCAGGACTTCCACGACGTGCTGCAGCGCGCGATGGAGGAGGAGGACGAGGTCGCCCTGGCCGCGGTGGCCGACTACTTCTACCTGAACGGCGTGCGCCTGCGGACCAGCGCCGCCGAGCTGACCGTCTACCACGGACTGCTGTCCGAGTTCGAGCGCCGCGAGGTGGGCGGGGTGCGCTTCCTGCACGGCGTCTCGCCGGCGGAGATGGAGCGCTTCATCCAGCTCTTCATGGCGGCGGAGGACCCGACGCTGGCCGCCTGCCTGGCCGAGGCGGTCGCCGAGGCGAGCATCGAGCACGTCGTGCTGGTCCCGGCCGGGGAGCTGGAGAAGGAGGACCTCAGCCGCGCGCTCGACGAGGGCCACGAGCGCGAGGGCGAGCGGGGCCGCGCCAAGAAGGTGTTCTGGCGCGCCGTGCTCGGCACCAAGCGCATCGTCGTGCGCGCCGCGCAGACCGGGCGGCCCGACCTGCGGCAGGCCAAGCGCCTGGTGCAGCCGGTGGTGGACAGCATCATGAAGAACGAGTACTCGATCGTCGGCCTGACCGCGCTCAAGGAGCACGACGAGTACACCTACGCCCACTGCGTGAACGTCAGCGTGCTGTCGGTGAGCATGGGCCAGGCGCTCGGGCTGTCGCGCCAGGCGCTCGCCGACCTCGGCGTCGCCGCGCTGCTGCACGACATCGGCAAGGTCGCCGTGCCCGGCGACGTGCTGCGCAAGCCGGCCCGGCTCACCACGGACGAGTGGGGCTTCATCCAGCGGCACCCGCTCGAGGGCGTGAAGATGATGTTCCGGATGCAGGGGCTGACCCACCTGGCGCTCGATGTCATGCGGGTCTCGCTCGAGCACCACATGAACTTCGACGTCACCGGCTACCCCGAGGTCGGGCACGAGTGGGCGCAGGCGACGATGACCCGCGTCGTCGCGGTGGCGGACTGCTTCGACGCCATGACCGCGCACCGGGCCTACCACCGGCGGGCGCGCACGCCCTTCGAGGGGCTGCAGTACCTGCTCGGCCCGGCGCGGGTGCAGTTCGACCCGGCGGTGCTGTGGTCGCTGGTGCGCACGGTGGGTCTCTACCCGGCGGGCTCGATGCTGCTCACCGAGTCCAACCACGTGGTGCTGGCGGTGAGCCCGAACCCCGCCGACCTGCGCCGGCCGGTCTGCCGGGTGCTGGTGCGCCCGGACGGCACGCCGGTGCCCGACGACGTCGAGGAGTCGTGGGACCCGATGCCGGCGCACGAGAGCGTGCTGCGCGTGCTGCGGCCGGAGGAGACCACGATCGACGCCCAGGAGCGCATCGCGGCTTAGACCCGCGCGGCAATCCGAAGGGGGAACCCGCTCGCGGCGGATCCCCCCCGGACCGTGAGCCCGCTGCGCGGACTTGGACGCTCCCCAGCTCCCACCGCGCCCGCCCGGACCCACTTCTTCCCGCTCGCCCCGGGCCGTCCCCGGCCCGGACGGCTCAGTCCTCCCACTCCTCGTAGCGGGGCGCGACGGCGCAGTCCTCGTCGCCGCCGATCCAGCCGCCGTCGCACCAGCGCACGGTGTCCACCACGCGCCCGCTGCGCGCGTCCACGACCTCGGCGGTGCGCGGGTGGCGGTGGCGGTCGAGGTGGCCCTCGTAGCCCGCGAGCGAGCCGAAGGTTCGGCCGCACCAGGGATCGTGATAGTCGTAGCCGGTCCCCCGCGCGCGCCCGCAGACCGGCGCCGCCGCGTCCGCCTGCGCGTTCGCGATGACCGTGCCGAGCACCAGCCCGCCGAGGAAGCCGAACACGGCGCCGGCGTCCGAGCGGCGCTCGACGACGACGGTCGCGGGCCGGTGGCCGCGCCGGTGCGACCGGCGACCGGCCTCGGCGGCGGGCGCGAGCAGCGTGGTGGCGAGCGCGCCGGCCAGCAGCACGGCGGTCGCGCGGTACGTCGTCCGGTGCAGGTCCATCGTTCCCTCCGCTGGCAGTCGTCGAAGCGATCTCGCGGGGTGATGGACAGCACGCGTCGTGCCATGGCAGGGCCCTGACACGCGGGGCCGCCGCGCAACGGCTTGCGGCCTCGCCGGACGGGGCGGCGGAGCGGGCCTGTGGCGCGGGCGCCACGGCGCGGCGCCCCGGCGCCGCGGTCGGCCGGGCCCGCGCGTGGAGTGGCAGCGCGCTCCCCGGCCGACCGCGGCGCCGCCGTGACGGCGTCCGGGTTCCGGGCCCGGGCGCGCCGGCCGGCTACGGGGCCGTCGGCCACTCCACGCGCAGGCCCGGCGCCGCCGTGACGGCGTCCAGGTTCCAGGCCCAGGCGCGCAGTCCGTCGCCGGACGGCTCGAGCCACAGCACGCCGACGTCGGCGTGGCGGCGGGCGTAGTCCGCCGCGCCTTCGCGCCCGAGGACGCGCAGCGCCGCGGCCAGGGCCGCCGCGCCCGGCGCCGCGGTGGTGACGACGGTGACCGAAGCCTCGCCGGCGGGGTGGTGCCCGGTGCGCGGGTCGAGGACGTCGCGGCCCCCGGTCCCGCCCGCGGTGGCCACCGTGGCGCTCGAGACGCGCAGGTGCATCGCGGTCACGCCCGCGGCGCCGGGGTGCGGCACGGTCACCGGCCAGGGCGCGTGGTTGGTGAAGGTCCAGGTCTCGCCGGGCAGGTCGAGCCGCGCCCGCGCGATGCCGCGCTCGCGCATCACCGCGGCGGCGCGCCGCATCACGCTCCCGCCGGCGACCGCGTCCAGCGCCAGCTCCACGCCGGGGCGGCGGAAGCGCACGGTGCGGGTGTTCGGCTCGACGAGCAGCAGCCGCCAGCCCACGAGCTGGCGCGCGTCGGCCAGCGCGAGCGGGTCGGGCCGGCCGCCCTCGCGCGGCTGATCCCACAGGCGCACGAGCGGGACGACGGTCGGGTCGTAGGCGCCGCCGGTCGCCGCCGCGACGGCCAGCGCGGCCTCGATCGCGGCGTAGAGGTCCGCCGAGCAGGCGAAGCGCTCCGTCGCCGCCGCGGCGTTGAGGCGCGCCAGCTCGCCGCCGCGCTCGAGTATGTCATCGAGCACCCGGGGCAATAGAAGGGAGTC
>CAZSQE010000040.1:0-942 GCA_964608905.1 uncultured bacterium
GGGCGAGGCGGCGCCGCCGTGCGCTCGAGGGCCGCCGGCGCCGCCTCGCCCGGCTCCCCGGCCAGCAGGGTCTGCAGCGTCTCGAGCGCGCGCTCGGGACGCCCCGCCGCCTCCCAGCACCAGGCCGCGCCCAGCAGCGCCTCGGCGCGGCGGGGCGCACCGCCCCGGGCCGCCTCCTCGAAGGCGGCGCGCGCGGCCGCCGGCTCGCCGGCCCCCAGCCACGCCAGGCCGGTCCAGTAGCGGGCCTCGGCGCGGCGGGCCGGATCGAAGCGCGGCGTGGCCCGGGCGAAGGCCGCCGCGGCCTGGCGGTACTCGCCGCGCGCGTAGTGCAGCCGCCCCAGGGCCAGCGCCGCCTCCGCCGCCACCGGGCCGCGCTGCGCGGCCTCGAGCCGGGCCAGCGGGCGGGCCAGGCTGTCGGCCGGCACGGTCTCCAGCAATCGCTGCAGGGGACCGGCCGTGGCGGCCAGGAGCATCGCGGCGAGGGTCAGGAACGCGGGCATGGGAGCGGCAGGATATCCCCGGCCCGCCCGAAAGGAAAACCGACCGCGGGGCAAGCGAGCGGGCCGGGTCGTGGGACCCGGCCCGTCGCGGACGGCCGCGCTGCGGCGCCTACTCCTCGTCCTCCGGCTCGCTACGCTCCTTCTCGCGCGGCTTCGCCTCGACCACCGGCTCGGCCGGCGGGTTCGCGGCGATCTTGGCGCGGACCGCGTTGCGCCGGGAGGTCCACTCGGCCAGGGCGATGTCGTCCTGCTCGCCCAGCCAGGCCTTCACGCTCAGGATGAGCCGGTGGTTGGCGACGTCCACACGCGTCACCTTCATGGCGAGCTCCTCGCCCACCTCGAAGGCGTCGTTCGGCCGCTTGAGGTCCTCGATGCCCAGCTGCGAGAGCGGCACGAAGCCCTCGATCCCTTGCCCGCAGTTCGAGCCGATCACGTCGGCCCC
>CAZSQE010000040.1:952-9234 GCA_964608905.1 uncultured bacterium
CGCCCACGTCCACGATCGCCCCGCGGTCGAAGAGGCGGTTGACGCTGCCGGCCAGCTCCATGCCGGTCGGGAAGCGCTCGGCCAGCGAGGGCCACGGGTCCTCGCTCACCTGCTTGAGCCCGAGGCTGATGCGCCGGTGCTCCTTGTCGATGGACAGGATGACGACGTCCACCGTGTCGCCCTTCTTGAGCACCTCGCTGGGGTGGGCGACGCGCTTGGTCCACGACATGTCGGAGACGTGCACCAGGCCGTCGATGCCCTCCTCCAGCTCGACGAAGGCGCCGAAGTTCGTCAGGTTGCGGACCTTGCCGCGCACCCGCATGCCGGCCGGGTACTTCTCGTCGAGCGTGAGCCACGGATCCGGCTCGACCTGCTTGAGGCCGAGCGAGATCTTCTCGTTGGCCTTGTCCACCTTGAGGACCACCGCCTCGATGATGTCGCCGATGTTCACGACCTTGGACGGATGCCGCACGTGCCGCGTCCAGGACATCTCGGAGACGTGGATGAGGCCCTCGACGCCCTTCTCCAACTCGATGAATGCGCCGTAGTCGGTGATCGAGACCACCTTGCCCTTGAGCCGGTCGCCGACCTTGTACTTCTCCTCGACGCCCTCCCACGGGTAGGGCTCGAGCTGCTTCAGGCCGAGCGAGATGCGCTCCTTCTCGGGGTCGAAGTTGAGCACCTTGACCCGCACCTTGTCGCCGATCTTGCAGATCTCGGACGGGTGCGAGACCCGGCCCCACGACATGTCCGTGATGTGCAGCAGGCCGTCGATGCCGCCGAGGTCCACGAAGGCGCCGAAGTCGGTGATGTTCTTGACCACGCCCTCGCGGATCTGGTCCTTGGCCAGGTCCTTGAGGATGGTGGACTTCATCCGGTCGCGCTCCTCCTCGAGCACGGCGCGGCGCGACACGACGATGTTCCGCCGGCGCTTGTTCAGCTTGATGATCTTGACCAGGACGTTCTGCCCGAGCAGCGCGTCCACGTTCTGCACCTGGCGCAGCGCGATCTGCGAGCCGGGCAGGAAGGCCTCGACCCCGTACAGGTCCACCACGACGCCGCCCTTGATCTTGCGGACCAGCTTCCCCTCGACCACCTGTCCGGAGTCGTGGGCGTCCTTGACGCGGTCCCACACGCGCACGAAGTCGGCGCGCTGCTTCGACAGGACCACGAGCCCGTCCTGGTTCTCCATCTTCTCGAGGAAGACCTCGAGCACGTCGCCCACCTTGATGCTGGACGGGTCGGAGAACTCGGCGAGCGAGATGACGCCCTCGCTCTTGAAGCCGACGTCGACGAGCACTTCCTTCTCGTCGATGCCGAGCACGGTGCCGCGCACGATCTCGCCCTCGCCGATCGAACGGAGCGACTCCTCGTACTGGCCGAACATCTCGGCCCGCTGCTCGAGGCTCAGCTCGTCCTCGTCGTCGGCGTTCAGGGGGATGGGCGGGGGTGAGGGTGCCCGCTGCGGCGCTTCCGCCGCGGGGTTGAGGGTGGTGTCGATAAGGTCCGGCATGGGAATGAGAACCTCCTTGAGGATTGAGATAGGGAGCGGCTCAGGCCGCTCCGCGTGATGCCTTTTCCGTCTGCTCGGCCCGCAACCGCGCGACCTCCGCCATGACCGCGTCGCCCACCCGCTGGTAGAGCGCGCGCCCCGGCGCCGTGTCGCCCTCCGGACCGGCCAGCTCCCGCCAGGTGCGCGGGGCCCCGAAGGAGACGCGGACCCGGGTCTGGCGGAGCAGCCACCGGCCCGGCCGGTCACTGCCCGAGATGTAGCACGGCACGACCGGCACGCCGGCGTTCACCGCCATCATGCCGACCCCGGGCCGTGCCGGGTGCAGCTTGCCGTCCCGCATGCGGGTCCCCTCCGGGAACAGCATCATCGCCCCGCCCTGACGCAGCGTCTCGACCGCCCGGGCCATCCCGCTCAGGTCCACCATGCCGCGGCGGATGGGGATGGCGTTGTAGCTTCGGATCAGCGCCCCGAAGACCGGGTTCGAGAACAGCTCTTCCTTGGCGAGGTAATGGACTTCCCTGGGGAGGATGGCGCCGAGGAGCGGAGGGTCCCAGAAGGAGATGTGGTTGGAGGCGATGATCAACCCCCCCGAACGCGGGACCAGGTCCCGCCCCCACACCCGCCACCCGGTCGCCGGTCGCAACACGGCACCGACAACGAACTTCGCGACACTATAATGCCAGGACACGGAATCTCCTAATCGGCCCGGCGGGGCCCGCCCCCGCTCTCGGCGCCGGGGCCGCCAGGGGCCCCCGGGCAGGACGGGTGGGCCCGGACGACCCGCAGGACGGCTTCCACGACCTGGGCGGCGTCCAGGCCCTCGCTCTCGATGACCACCGCGCCCTCGGCCGCCCGCAGCGGGCTGTCCGCCCGGGTCCGGTCGCGGCGGTCCCGCTGCTCCAGCTCGGCCACGACCCGCTCCAGGGGCAAGGGGTGCCCCCGGGCCTCCAGCTCGAGCGCCCGGCGCCGGGCCCGGGTGAGCGGGTCGGCGTCCAGGTAGATCTTCACCTCGGCGTCGGGGAAGACCACGGTGCCGAGATCGCGCCCCTCGCCCACCACCGGGCCGCGGTCGCGCAGCGCCCGCTGGATGCGCACCAGCCAGCGCCGCACCGGCGGCAGGGCCGCCAGCCGGGACGACAGTTCACTCACCTCCGGCGTGCGGATGCCCCCGCTCACGTCCTCGCCGTCCAGCCACACGTGCGGTCGCGCGGGCGAGCCTGAGAGGTCGAGCGTCGTGCCCTCGAGCATCTCCGCCACGGCGGCCGCGTCGTCGCTCGACCCGCCCCGGCGGAGCAGCTTGAGCGCCAGCGCGCGGTAGAGCGCCCCGGTGTCCACGTACAGGAACCCCAGCCGTGCGGCGACCTCCCGCGCGACCGTGCTCTTGCCCGCCGCCGAGGGGCCGTCGATGGTGACGACGAAGCCCACGGCGACGCCCTCGCTCCGGCCCGCGGGGCCGCTCAGTGCGCGGTCTCGCGCCGCCGCGGCGCCGCCCGCTTCACCCGCGGCGGGGCCGTGCCCGCCCGGGCGGCGGGGCGCGCCCCGTCGGTGGCCGCGCGCAGCGCCTGCAGGTTGCGCCAGGTCACGAACTCCTCGAGGCGCTGGCGGCGCGCCGCGTCGAGCTCGGTGAACATGCAGGCGAGCTGGTAGGCGTGGTCGCCCCGCTTCGCGGCGCCGTCACAGCGCACGACGATGCCCTCGCAGTTGATGATGTCCTTCGTGCCCCGCCCGCCCGGCAGGCGCGGCAGGACGATGGCGAGGTCCACCTTGGACAGCGGGGCGAGGTAGTGCGAGGAGAGGCAGTACACGCCGCTGGCGGAGATGTTCTGGCTCTCGGTGACCACCTGCGCGACGTCGCCGTCGGTGCGCGCCCCCTGCAGCCGCATGCTCAGGCGGGCGTCGGCCCGTGCCGTCGCGCGGCGCTCCCGCTTCCGCGTGCTTCGCTTCTGTGGCATCAGTCCCTCCGGCCCCGCCGGCGGCGCCGCCCGGCGCCCCTGCGTCGCTGCGGCACCTCGAGCGCGAGGTCGCACTCCCGCGCCGGCACGTCCACCCGGGCGACGGCGACCCGCACGGCGTCCCCGAGCAGGAAACGGCGACGCGTGCGGCGACCCACCATCCTCACCCCGGTCCGATCGAGCGTGAACTGGTCCTCGAGGTAGAGCGACAGGCGCACGAACCCCTCCACCGGCACGTCGTCCAACTCGACGAACAGGCCCTGTGGGACCAGTCCGGTCACTATACCCGAAGCCCGGTCCCCGAGTCTCCCCTCCAGCAGGCGCAGCCCCTTGACCCGCACCGCCTCGCGCTCGGCGTTCGCGGCCGCCTCCTCCGTGGCGCTGCAACCCGCCCCCAGCGCCTCCAGCGCCACCGGGTCCCAGGCCGCGTCCGGGCGGCCGCGGATCCACTCGCGGACCCGTCGGTGGTTGTGCAGGTCGGGGTAGCGCCGGATGGGCGAGGTGAAGTGGCAGTACTCGCGCGCCGCCAGCCCGAAGTGCCCGAGGTCGCGGCCCTGGTAGCGGGCGCGGGCCAGCGAGCGCAACACCAGGCGGTGCACGAGGCGCCGGCGCGGCGGGTCCAGCGACACGCGCAGCAGGGCCTGCAGGGCCGCGGCCGGCTCGACGGCGCCCGGGCGGCCGTGGCGGGCCGCCTCGGCGACGCCCAGGCGCGGCAGCCCCAGCGCCCCCAGCATGACGTCCAGGTCGGCGAGACGCCCCGGCGAGGGCGCCTCGTGCACGCGGTAGAGCAGCCCGGCGCGCCGGCGCGCGCCCTCCTCCCCCACGCAGCGGTTGGCGAGGAGCATGAACTCCTCCACCAACTCGTGGCTCTCGAGGTGCGGGCGTCGCTCGATCCGCCAGGGCACGCCGCGCTCGTCCACCCAGGCCTTGACCTCGGGCACGTCCAGCTCGAGCGCGCCGGCGGCGAGCCGGCGGCGGCGCAGGGCGCGGGCCACGCCCATCAGGCGCTCCACGTCCCGCTGCAGCTCGGGCGGGAACGGCCGCGCCCCGTCCAGCGCGGCCTGCACCTCGCCGTAGTGCAGGCGGTGGCGGCTGCGCACCACCGTCTCGGCGAAGCGCCAGCCGAAGACGTTGCCCTCGCGGTCCACCTCCGCCAGCACCGACAGGGCGAGCCGGTCGCGGTCCGGGCGCAGCGAGCACAGGTCCGCCGACAGCGCCTCGGGCAGCATCGGCACCGCCCCGCCCGGCAGGTAGCACGAGGTCCCCCGGGCGAGGGCCTCGGCGTCGAGGGCGCCGCCCGGCCGGACGTAGTGCGAGACGTCGGCGATGTGCACGCCGACCTCGAACCGCCCGGCCGGCGCCGGCCGCAGCGACAGGGCGTCGTCGTGGTCGCGCGCGTCCTCGGGGTCCACGCTGAAGACGAGGGCCTCGCGCAGGTCGAGGCGCCCATGCCGCTCGGCGGCGCCCGGCTCGCGGCAGGCGGCCGCCTCGGCCAGGACGCCATCCGGGAAGCGCGTGCGCAGCCGGAACTGCGAGGCGACCCCCGCGTCGTCCCACTCGGGGCGGTCGTCCGCCCCCAGCACCTCGACGAGGTGGGCCGGCCCCTCGTCCGGGACCTCCGCCACGCACCAGTCGCCGTCCTGCGGCCCGTGCGGACCGCCCCAGGAGAGCTCGCGGCGCCCGCCCCGCCAGCGCCGGGCGGGATCGAACAGCCATCGGCCGCGCGCCGAGAGCGCGCGGCCGATCAGGCGCCGGACGGCAGGCTCCGCCGGGCTAGCGGATCCGCTTCTTGTGGCGATTCTTGCGGAGCCGCTTCTTGCGCTTGTGGGTGGCGATCTTCTTGCGCTTGCGCTTCTTGCCTGACCCCATTCCTCATCCTCCATACCCATGCCCGATGGCCTCGGCCATCGCAGTGTGTCAGCTCAGTACAACCTCCGGGACCTCCGCGGTCTCGGGTGCCTCACCCAGCACGACGGCCTTGAGCTCCTTGCTCGGCTTGAAGACCGGCACCAGCTTGGCCGGCACCAGCACCTCCGAGCCGCTGCGCGGGTTGCGCGCGCGCCGGGCCCGCCGCTCCCGCACCTTGAACGTGCCGAAGCCACGGATCTCGAGGTGCTGGTGGTCGCTCAGCGCCCGCGACATCGCGTCCAGGAGCTGGTCCACGATGACCGCGGTCTGATTCCGGGAGATCCCGGTGCGCTCCGCGATCTGCTCGACCAGGTCCGCCTTCGTCATGGCTGGTTCCTCCTCTGGCCTGCGGGTGCCGGCCGGGACACCCGTGGCCGCGCATGGATCGGCTTGCCACGTCACGATGCCGGATGCCGCGTAATCTACACCACCCGCCGCCCGGGCGCAGCCTAATCCTCCTCCCGCCCCGGACGGCGGCTCAGTCCCCCAGGTCCACCCGGTCCACCACCCCCACCACCACGGTGCGGATCGGCCCCCGGGAGCGGCGCAGCACCTGCGCCGCCATGTTCCCCTCGTCGGCCACCAGCACCAGGTCGCCCGGCCCGGCGTCGGCCGCGTCCACCGCGATGGCGGGCCTGCCCACCGCGGCGTCCTCCGGGTCCACGGGCTGGACCACGAGCAGCTTCTGCGCCCCGAGGTCGGCGTGCTTGACGGTGGCCACCACCTCCCCGGTCACGCGGGCCAGGAACATCAGCCCCCCCCGGCCGGCGGGCGGGCCTCGTGCCGCACCGCGTCCACGATGCCGACGATGGCCGCGTCGGCGGGGTTGTCGGGGTCGGCCAGGGCGTTGGCGGCCTCGCGGCCCCGAACGTAGAAGACCCGCTGGCCGCAGGCGGCCGACACCAGGTCCACCGCCACCAGCCGGGCGCCCTGGTCCCTGCCGGCGGGGTCGGTGGGTTGCAGCAGCAGCGTGCGCTGGCCGCGCCACGCCGGCACGCGGGTGGAGCAGACCACGGTCCCGACGACACGGGCGAAGTGCACTAGAAGAGCCTCGCCTTCAGCTGCGGGTGCAGGCGCGGGATCACGATGGCCCGCGCCAGCAGCCCCTGCCGCTGCGCCTCGGCGCGGCCCGCCTCGACCGCGGCCTGGGTGTCGCTCAGCGAACCGCTCAGCCACAGCACGCCCTTGCCCCCCAGCCCGCCGGCCAGCCGCAGGTCGCGCAGGGCGACCGCCGCGGTCTTGGCGGCGCGGTCGGCGGCGACGATGGCCGAGGCGACGGTGAGCGTCTCGATGACGCCCAGGGCGTCGTGGTCGTACGACGGGCACGTGCCCCGCAGCGCCGGCAGCACCGCCTCGTGCAGTTGCGGGATGAACAGCTCGTCCAGCCGTGTGTCGGCCGCGACCTCGCGGCCGCGCTGCCAGGCGGCCCGCACGCTCGCGACCTCGCCGCCGATCAGCACCCAGAACTTGCCGGGCGACAGCGGCCCCAGCTCGAGGATCTCGACGTCCGCGGTCTTCACCATGGCGTCGGCGGCCACGGTGCCCTGGGCGATGCTGCTGGTCTCGACGGCGGCGACGGCGACGTGCATCAGACGATCCGGAAGTGGTCCACCAGGGTGCAGCGGCGCATCCGGGTGAAGGTGCGGGCGGTGGTCAGGCCCTCGCCCGTGGGACTGGCGATGGTGAAGCTGGTCGGGCCCTCGCCGCCGAAGCCGAGCCCGGCGTAGTGGGGCCCATTCTTCACGAAGATGGAGCAGTCGCACAGCCGGGCCATCTTCGAGAGCTTGTCGATGTTGCGCGAGTGCATCGAGGCGGTGTGGCGGCAGCCCTGCTCGACCTCGATGGCGAAGTCGATGGCGTCGTCCACGGTGCGCACGCGGACGAGCGGCAGCACCGGCATCATCATCTCGGTCCACAGGAACGGGTGGTCCGCGTCCACCTCGCACACCGCCAGGCGGCTGGCCGGGTCGCACGGGACCCCCGCCGCGCGCAGGAGGACCCCGGCATCCTTGCCCACCCAGCGGCGGTCCACGTCGGCGTGCCCGCGCGGCCCGCGCTCCTTCGCCAGCACCAGCCGGCGCACCTGCTCGGCCTGGTGGGGCGCCAGCACGGTGGCCCCGGCGCGGGCGAAGGCCTCCTTGAGGCGGTCGGCGATCAGCGCCACCGCCACGACCTCCTTCTCGTCCACGCAGATGATGTTGTTGTCGAAGGACGCCCCGGCGGTGATGTCGCGCGCCGCGCGCTCGAGGTCGGCGGTCTCGTCGACCACGGACGGCGGGTTGCCCGGCCCGGCGGTGATGGCCTTCTTGCCGGCCGCCAGCGCCTCCTGCACCACCCCGGGACCGCCGGTCACCACGTTGAGGCGGATGCCGGGGTAGTTGAGCAGGGCCTTCGCCACCTCGATGCCCGGCTCGGCCACGGTGTGCAGCAGCGGCAGCGGCGCGCCGGCCCGCAGCGCGGCGCGGTTCACCAGGTCCACGGTCAGGCAGGAGACCCGGCGGGCCGCGGGGTGCGGGCAGAAGACCGCCGTGTTCCCGCCGGCGATCATCGAGAGGCCGTTGTTGATGATGGTCTCGCTCGGGTTCGTGACCGGCGTGATGCTGGCGATGACGCCGTACGGGGCCCGCTCCATCAGCGTCAGCCCGTGGTCGCCCGTCCAGGTCACCGGCTCGAGGTCCTCGGTGCCCGGGGTGCACTCGGTGACGAGGCGGTTCTTCGCGACCTTGTCCTCGACCCGCCCCAGCCCGGTCTCCTCCACCGCCAGCCGGGCGAGGGTCTCGTACTGCCCGGCCAGCACCTCGCGGATGGAGGCGACGATGCGCCGCCGCGTCTCGAGCGGCGTCCGGTCGTACGCCCGGAAGGCCTCCCGGGCCGCCGCCACGGCCTCGTCGAGGCCGGCGTGCACGCCC
>CAZSQE010000040.1:9244-11027 GCA_964608905.1 uncultured bacterium
TCGTCCCGTCACCGGAGGCATCGTCATGGTCCGATCCTTCCTGATCGCCTGCCTGATCGCGGCCGCGCCGGCGGACGGGGCGGCCGCGATCAGGCGGGCGGTCAGGAAGGATCGGACCATGACGATGCCTCCGGTGACGGGACGAGCATAGTCCACGAGGCGCCGGGCGCCTGCCGCGCCGGTCGGGCGAAGTGGCGCATCCGGCGTGCCGGTTCGGGCGCCGGGGGCCGCCGCCGCCGGGCGCCCGCCGCCCGTGCCCGCGTCGAGGCGCTCCAGCACCTCGCTCACGATCGCGGCGATGCGCTGCTGGTCGAGTGGCATGCCCGCGGCCTCAGTCCGTCACGCCGGCGCTCTTGCGGTACACGTCGCGGCCCTCGACCTCGACCGTGTCCACGATGCCGGTGATGACCGCGTCCACCGGCCGGTCGCGGGACACGTCGGTGAGGCGCGCCGAGGACCCGGCCGCCACCAGCACGATCTCGCCGCACCCCGCCCCCACGGCGTCCGCCGCCACGACGAAGCCGCCCGCCGGCTGGAACTTCCCGTCCACCTCGCGCACCAGCAGCAGCTTGAGGCCCGTGAGGCCGTGGTCCTTGCGGGTCGAGACCACCGTGCCCATCACGCGCGCCAGGATCATGGCTACTTCTTGCCGCCGCTCTCGGGCCGCCGGATGGGCAGGACCTCCTCGAGCATCGCGTGCGGCCGCGGGATGACGTGGACGGAAACCACCTCGCCCACCTTGGCCGCCGCCGCCGAGCCGGCCTCGGTCGCGGCCCGCACCGCCGCCACGTCGCCGCGCACGATGGTGGTCACGTAGCCGCCCCCGATCTTCTCGTACGACACGAGCTGCACCCGCGCCGCCTTCACCATGGCGTCGGACGCCTCGACCATCGCGACGAAGCCGCGCGTCTCGATCAAGCCCAGAGCCTCTTCCTGCATGGGAACGCTCCTCATGGGGTGGTGTCGCCGTCTCGGCCCGCCGTACCCCGCCGGGGGGCCCCGACCGTTCCTTCGAGCTCCTCGCCGGGCGCCGGGATGACGTGCCGCGCGAGCACCTCGCCCTTGCGGGCGGCGGCGGCGGCCCCGGCGGCCACGGCCGCCTCGACCTCCCCCAGCGCACCGCGCACGAGGACGCTCACCAGGCCGTCGCGGGTGACCTCACAGCGCGTCAGGCGGACGCGGGCGGCCTTGCACATGGCGTCGGCCGCCTCGACGGCGGGCACGAGGCCCATCGTCTCGACCAGACCGAGCGCTTCGCGTGGCACGGGCTCCGCAGCTCCTCCCTGGCGCGCTGAAGTACCAGCCAGCGCAGCGTTTCGACCGACTCCAAGTGGCGGACGCTAGCAGGGATGCGAGGTGGGGTCAACGACCGTGACGCGTCGCGGGGCGGCCCCCGGAGCGGACCACGGGGGCGGAAAGGATGGGCCCCGGCGGCGCGGGAGGAGGTGGAGCGCGGTGGCAGCGCACCCGCGGGCCGGAGCCCTTCGAAGAGGTTCCCCGTATCGACCGTGTGCCGTTCCGCAAGACTCCTTCGCTCGCGATAGGGGGATCAGCCCAGCGGGCGGCGAAGCACGAATCGCACAGGGAACACACCCTATTCGGTTTTCGGGAGGCCGTCCCCCGGGGCCGGCGCCGCTCCCGCCCTTCCGCGGGATCCTCGCCGTCCGCCCCTTTCCCATCGGCGGTCTCGCCGAACCTGTAGCGCAAGGGCGGTGCCACCCGCGGGCTCGGCCCGCGGCCCGCGGCGGGACGGGACGAATCGGGCGACGGGGCACGCGGTTAG
>CAZSQE010000041.1:0-11018 GCA_964608905.1 uncultured bacterium
TGCGGCTGCGCTGCCGGGCGCACAACCAACTCGAGGCCGAGCGGGCGTTCGGGCGGGACTTCATGAACTCCAAGCGCGAGACGGGCGGGAGGCGGCCGCTGCCCGAGCACGCCGCCGAAGTCGTCCCGTGGCTGCGGACGCTTGGGTTCCGTGCGGATGAGGCACGCGGGCTGGCCGCGTGCTGCACGGACATGGCGGACGCCCCGCTGGAGCAACGCGTCCGCCACGCGCTGAAATGCTCGGCGAGGCCCGTGCGGTCGGTGGGCACGCACCCGGCGGCCTGAGCGGGCCGGGTCACCGGCAGGATCGTCGCGACGCGCGCCCTCGCCACGTGCTCGAGTGCTCGGCGAGGCCCCGGCGCGAGGGCGTGGGGTAGGCTCGGCCCCGCCTCGCGTGCGGCCGGGCACGATTCGTGGATAATGCGCCCGAGGGAGGGACGCGTGTCGCTGGTCCGCAGGGTGGAGACGCTGCTGGCGCCGGGAGGGGAGCTGGCGCGGCGCTGGCCGCGCTACGAGGAGCGCGAGGTCCAGCACCGCCTGGCGGGGGACATCGCGCGCGTGCTCGAGCGGGGCGGCACGCTGCTGGCCGAGGCCCCCACCGGCGTGGGCAAGTCGCTCGCCTACCTGCTGCCGGTGGTGCTGCACGCCGCGGCGGGGCACGGCCGGGTGGTGGTGGCGACCTGCACCCGCTCGCTCCAGGACCAACTCTTCGAGCGCGACCTGCCGGCGCTGCTCGAGGCCCTCGACCTGCGGCTGGCCTGCGCGCGGCTCAAGGGCAAGCAGAACTACCTCTGCCCGCGCGCGCTGGTGCAGGTCACCGGCGCCGGGGCCGAGGAGGAGGAGACCCTCGAGGCGCTGCGGCGCTGGGCGGCCGGCGACGAGGAGGGCGACCTCGACCGCTTCCCGGCCCCCGATCCGGAGGCGATGCGCCGCCTGCGCGGCCGCCTCGGCGCCGACCCGCACGCCTGCACCATGCTCACCTGCCGCAAGGGGCGCGAGTGCTACTGGGTGCGCGCCCGCCGGGTGGCGGCCCAGGCGCGGATCGTGGTGGTGAACCACGCCCTGCTCGCGCTCTCGGGCGAGGTGGACGGGCTGCTGCCGGACTTCGACGTGCTGGTGGTGGACGAGGCGCACCGGCTCGAGGGCGTGCTGCTCGGCCAGCTCGAGGTGTCGGTCTCGCGTCACCGCGTCGAGGAGGCGCTGCGCCTGCTCGGCACGGGGACGCGGCGGGGCCGCCGGCGGGCGTCCGCCGACGGCGAGGCCGCGCCGGGCGGCCTGCTGGCGCGGGTGCGCGGTTTCGCCCTGCCGCTGTTCGCGGCGCGGGGGACCGGGGCACCCACGCGCGGCGCGGGTCCGGAGCCTGGGTCCCCCGGCGCCGAGCGCGAGGAACTGGACGCGCTGGGCCGGCGCGTGACCCAGGCGCGGCAGGACGCCGACCGCTTCTTCGCCGCCATCGAGCCGCGCGGCGAGCGCCACGCGGTCTACGGCGCGCGCGAGCGCTACCACTCGGCGCTCGAGCTGCTGGGGCGCGACCTCGAGCCGCTCGAGGCGGTGCTGTCGCACTGCAACCGCTTCTCGCGCTCGCTGCACCTGCTGGCCGAGAACCTGGAGGGCCTGGGCGGCGGAGCGGCGGCGGAGGACCTCGCCGGCGAGCTGGAACAGGTCGCCGGGCGATTCGCCCAGCTCGGCGCCGACCTCGACCGGCTGGCCGAGGCGTCGAGCCGCGACTGGGTCTACTGGCGCAGCGCCGGCGGCCGCGGCGTGGAGCTGCACGGCATGCCGGTGAGCGTGGGCGAGCACGCGCGCCGGCTGGTGATCGGCCGCGCGCGGGCCGCCGTGCTCACCTCGGCCACGCTCTCGAGCGGCGGCGACTTCGGCTTCCTCGCCGAGCGGCTGGGGCTGGGGCCGTCGTGGGGGATGCCGTACGAGACCGCCTCGTACCCGTCGCCGTTCCCGCTCGAGCGGCAGATGCGGGTGTTCGTCTACGAGGGCGACGGCGACGAGGCCACGGCGGTGAGCGAGGTGGTGCGCGAACTGGCGCGGGCGACGGGCCGCAACCAGCTGGTGCTGTTCACGGCGCACGAGCGCCTGCGCCGCGCCCGCGAGCGCCTGCTCGGCCGGCACGGCAGCGACCGCCCGCTGCTGGCGCAGGAGTGGGACGGCCCCGCCAGCCTGCTGGCGGAGCGCTTCCGGCTGGAGCGCGGCGCCGTCTTGCTCGGGGTCCAGAGCCTGTGGGAAGGTGTGGACTTCCCGGGCGAGGCGCTCGAGATCCTGGTGGTCGCGAAGCTCCCGTTCTCCGTGCCCGACGATCCGCTGGTCGAGGCGCGGGGCGAGCGGCTGCGCGAGCAGGGCCTGGAGCCGTTCCAGCACGACACGGTGCCCGAGGCGGTGCTGCGCTTTCGGCAGGGGGTGGGTCGTCTGATCCGCCGCGGCGACGATCGCGGGGTCCTGGTGGTCTGCGATCCGCGGCTGGTCAGGGCCTCCTACCGGCGCGCCTTCCTCGCGTCGCTGCCGGTCGTGCCGGAGCCGAGCCGGGACGCGCGCGCGCTGGCGGCGGAGGCGGCGCGCTTCCTCGGCGCCGCGCCGGCGCCCGCCGGGGAGTCTCCGCCGCCGGACGACGATTGACCACGCCGCGCGCCGTGCGCGGGCGGCCTCGAGGAGGTGCTGACGCGATGAACCCGACCAGCGGGCCCCGCACCGTGCGCGCCGCCCGCGGCACCACGCTCACCTGCAAGGGGTGGGCGCAGGAGGCCGCGCTGCGCATGCTCATGAACAACCTCGACCCGGCCGTGGCCGAGCGGCCCGACGAACTGGTGGTCTACGGCGGCCGCGGCAAGGCGGCGCGCTCCTGGGAGGCGTTCGACCACATCGTCGCCGCGCTCACCGCGCTCGAGGGCGACGAGACCCTGCTCGTGCAGTCGGGCAAGCCGGTCGGCGTCTTCCGCACCCACCCCGGCGCGCCGCGGGTGCTCATCGCCAACTCGCTGCTGGTGCCGCGCTGGGCCACCTGGGAGCACTTCTGGGAGCTCGAGGGCAGGGGGCTGATGATGTACGGGCAGATGACCGCGGGCTCGTGGATCTACATCGGCTCGCAGGGCATCGTGCAGGGCACGTTCGAGACCTTCGGCGAGTGCGCGGCGCGGCACTTCGGCGGCTCGCTCGCCGGCCGGCTCGTGCTCACCGCCGGCCTCGGCGGCATGGGCGGGGCGCAGCCGCTGGCGGCGACCATGAACGGCGCGGTCTGCCTGGCGGTCGAGGTGGACGAGGCCCGGGCGCGGCGCCGCGTGGACCAGGGCTACTGCGACCGCCTCACCGGCGACATGGCCGAGGCGGTGCGCTGGTGCGGGGAGGCGCGCGCGGCGAAGCGACCGCTCAGCGTGGCGCTCATCGGCAACGCCGCCGAGACCCACCCGCGCCTGGTGCAGCAGGGGCTGCGCGTGGACGTGGCCACCGACCAGACCTCGGCGCACGACCCGCTCAACGGCTACGTGCCGGCCGGGCTCACGCTGGCCGAGGCGGCCGGCCTGCGCGCGCGCGCGCCGGAGGAATACGTGCGCCGGGCCCGCGCCTCGATGGCGGCGCAGGTGAAGGCGCTGCTGCTGCTGCGCGACCTGGGCACGGTGCTGTTCGACTACGGCAACAACCTGCGCGGCGAGGCCGAGCGCGGCGGGCTGCCGCACGAGCAGGCGTTCTCCTACCCGGGCTTCGTGCCCGAGTACATCCGGCCGCTCTTCTGCACCGGCAAGGGGCCGTTCCGCTGGGTGGCGCTCTCGGGGGAGGCCGAGGACATCCTCGCCACCGACCGGGCGGCGCTGGAGGAGTTCCCGGACGACGCGCGGCTGCACCGCTGGATCCCGCTGGCCGAGAAGCACGTGCCCTTCCAGGGCCTGCCGGCGCGCATCTGCTGGCTGGGCTACGGCGAGCGCGCCCGCCTCGGCCTGCGCTTCAACCGCATGGTGCGCGAGGGGGCGCTGAAGGCGCCGGTGGTCATCGGCCGCGACCACCTCGACGCCGGCTCGGTGGCCTCGCCCTGGCGCGAGACCGAGGGGATGCGCGACGGCTCCGACGCGGTGGCCGACTGGCCCATCCTGAACGCCCTGCTCAACACCGCCTCGGGCGCCTCCTGGGTGAGCGTGCACCACGGCGGCGGCGTCGGCATCGGCAACTCGATCCACGCCGGCGTGGTGATCGTCGCCGACGGCAGCGCCGAGGCCGACGCGAAGCTCGGGCGCGTGCTGACGAACGACCCGGGCACCGGCGTGATGCGCCACGCCGACGCCGGCTACCCGGAGGCGATCGAACACGCGCGCCGGACGGGCATGAACCTGCCCGGCGTGACCGGGTGAGCGGGGCCATGGACCTCGGCCCGGTGCGCGACCCGTCCACCCGCGCGGTGGCCGGGCGGGCGTCGTACCTGATCCTGCACAACACCTCCGAGGTCGTGACCGCCGACCCGGAGGGGCGGCACGTCCTGCGCTACCCGCGCGGCGCGGTGGTCTTCCGCGAGGGCCGCGTGCTCGAGGTGGGGCCGGGACCGGAGCTGCTGCGGCGCCACGCCGACGCGCGGCCGCTGAACGCCAACGGCCGGCTGGTCACGCCCGGGCTGGTGGACTGCCACACCCACATGATCTTCGCCGGGCACCGCGCGGGCGAGCTGCAGCGGCGGCTCAAGGGCGAGCCCTACGCCGCCATCGCCGCCGCGGGCGGCGGCATCCGCTCGACCGTCACCGCCACCGCCGCCGAGCGCGACGACACCCTGGAGAAGTCGCTGGCCAACCGCCTCGAGCGCTGGCGCGCCAACGGCTGCACCACGGTCGAGGTGAAGAGCGGCTACGGGCTGACCCCTTCCGGCGAGACGCGCCTGCTCGAGCTGATGCGCGGCGCCGCGCCGCGCGTGCCGGTGCGCATGCAGCGCACCGCGCTGCTGCTGCACGCGCTGCCACCCGAGTTCCGCGAGCGGCGCGCCGAGTACCTGGACGCCATGATCGGGAGGGTTCTGCCCGACGTCCAGGCGCGCCAACTGGCGGGCGCGGTGGACGTCTTCTGCGACCCGGTGGCCTTCACGGTGGACGAGTGTCGCGCGGTGCTCCTCAAGGCGAAGGAGCTGGGGCTGGACGTCAAGCTGCACGCCGACCAGTTCGAGCGCAGCGGCGGCGCGGCGCTGGCCGCGGAGGTGGGCGCCTGCTCGGCGGACCACCTCGAGGGCGCGAGCGCCGAGGACTGGCAGACGCTGGCCACGGCCGGCGTGGTCGGCGTGCTGCTGCCCGGCTCGGCGATCACCCTGCGCCGCCCGCTGCCCGAGGCGGCGATGCTGCGCGCCGCCGGGGCGCGCTGGGCGGTCTCCACCGACTTCAACCCCGGCACCTCGCCGGCCCAGTCGCTGCTCGAGTGCGCGGCGCTGGCGGCCCGGCTCTGCGGTTTCGACGCCGAGGAGACGCTGCTCGGCGTCACCTGGAACGCGGCGCGGGCGCTGCGGGTCGAGGCCGAGGTGGGGCACCTGAACCCCGGGGCGTGGGGCGACGCGGTCGTGTGGGAGTGCGAGGCGCTCGAGGAGCTGCCGTACTGGCTGCCGGCGGTGCGCCCGGACACGGTGTTCATGCGCGGCGCCGACCTGGCGCTGCCCTCGGTGGAACGGCGGGTGTGGCCGTGAACGCGGGAGGTGACCGGTGATGTGCGGCCTGGGGATGCTCGAGCTGCTGGTGCTGCCGTTCGTCCTGCTGTGGCTGCTGCCGCTCGTGCCGCTGGTCTTCTACCTGCTCACCATGCAGCGCACGCTGTCCGCCTGCGCGCCGGCGAACCGCCGGATGGAGCCGTCGCTGGTGTGGCTGCAGCTCATCCCCGGCGTCCACCTGGTCTGGCAGTTCTTCGTCGTCCTCGCCGTCTCCGGTTCGCTGCGCCGCGAGTTCGGGCAGCGCGCCGTCCCCGCCGATCCGGACGCCGGGCAGTCGCTGGGCCTGGCGATGTGCATCCTCTCGGTCTGCAGCGTCATCCCCTTCCTCGGCATCCTGGCCGCGCTCGGCAGCCTGGTCTGCTGGATCCTGTACTGGGTCCGGATCGCCGGGTACAGGAACCAGCTCGCGCCCGCGGCCTGAGGCCGCGGCGCGTCCACCGAACCACGGAGAACCGGCACCCATGTCCAAGCTCGTCGAGTGCGTCCCGAACTTCTCGGAAGGCCGCCGCCGCGAGGTGGTGGAGGAGATCATGCAGGCCATCGCGTCCGTCCCCGGCGTGACGCTGCTCGACAGCGAGATGGACGCGGACCACAACCGCTCCGTGCTCACCTTCGCCGGCGAGCCCGAGCCGGTCATGGAGGCGGCCTTCCGCGCGGTGAAGCGCGGCAGCGAGCTGATCGACCTCAACCAGCACAAGGGCGAGCACCCGCGCATGGGCGCGGCCGACGTGGTGCCGTTCGTGCCCGTCGAGGGGCTGACGCTCGAGGACTGCGCCGAGCTGGCGCGGCGGACGGGGAGGCGCATCGGCGAGGAGCTGGGCATCCCGGTGTTCCTCTACGAGGCCGCGGCCTCGCGGCCCGACCGGGCCATCCTCGCCGACGTGCGGCGCGGCGAGTTCGAGGGCCTGCGCGAGCTGATCGGCAGGGACCCGAAGCGGAAGCCGGACTTCGGCCCCGAGCGCATCCACCCCACGGCCGGCGCGGTGGCGGTGGGGGCGCGGCGCTTCCTCGTCGCCTTCAACGCCAACCTGAACACCGCCGACGTGCGGGTGGCCAAGGCCATCGCCGCCTCGATCCGCGAGCAGAGCGGGGGGCTCAAGAACGTGCGCGCGCTCGGCTTCTCGATCGAGGGCGGGCGGCGCGCCCAGGTGAGCATGAACCTGGTGAACACCGAGGCCACGCCCATCCACCGGGTGCTGGCGCTGGTGCGCGAGGAGGCGGCGCGCCACGGCGCGGCCGTCTCGGGCTGCGAGGTGGTGGGGCTGATCCCCGAGTACGCCATGCTCGACGCCGCCGGGCACTACCTGCAGCTCGAGGGCTTCCGGCGCGACCAGGTGCTCGAGCTGCGGCTCAAGACGCCGCCGCTCACCGAGGCGGCCTCGGTGGCCACGTTCTTCGACTCGGTGGCCTCGCCCACGCCCACGCCGGGCGGCGGCACCGTCTCGGCCTTCGTCGGCGCGCTGGCGGCGACCCTGCCGACGATGGTGGCCGGGCTGACGCTGGGCAAGAAGAAGTACGCGGCGCACGAGGAGGGGATGAAGGAGGTGCGGCGCAAGGCGGCCGCGCTGCGCGGCCGGCTGCTCGGCCTGGCCCGCAAGGACAGCGAGGCCTTCGAGGCGGTGCTCAAGGCCCGCAGGATGGCCCAGTCCACCCCGGCCGAGGTCGAGGCCCGCGACAAGGCCATGGCGGCGGCGGACCTGGAGGCCATGCGGGTGCCGCTCGAGACCGCCCAGGCCTGCCTCGAGGTGCTCGAGCTGGCGGTCGAGACGGCGCGCAGGGGCAACGTGAACGCCGCCAGCGACTCCGGGGTGGCCGGCCTGCTGGCCCACGCGGCGGCCGAGGGGGCCCTGCTCAACGTCGAAATCAACCTGAAGTCCGCGGCCGATTCCGCCGATAAGACCGACATCGAGATGGGTCTGCAACGCGTCCGGACGATGCTGGGGCCCCTGGCCCGGAGCTGTCAGGACGCCGTGCACGCCGCCTTGAGCGCCTGACAGGGATCGCGTCATGCCGGAGAGCCGCCGCGCGGACAGGCACGGCGGCCGGCTCCGCGGAGAAAGCCAGCTTGGAAAAGGCGATTGACATCAAGCGACGGGCCCAGCGCTGTCTCCAGGGAGGGGACCTGGCCGGTGCTGTGAGCGAGTACGAGAGGCTCACCCGCGCGGAAGATGCCGAGCCCATCAACTTCGTCCTGCTGGCCGACCTCCTCTACAAGAAGGGGGACGCGGACGAGGCGGTGCGCCGCTACCTGCAGGCGGTGGACGCCTACACCGGCGCCGGCCTCTACAAGAACGCCATCGCCGTCTGCAAGAAGATGACCCGCCTGTCGCTCGCCTCCGGCGTCATCCTGCAGCGGCTCGCCGAGCTGCACGCGCTGGACGGGCTGGCCACCGAGGCCGCGCTCTACTACCAGGAGCTGGCCGAATTCCAGGCGCACGAGCAGCGCTTCCGCGAGGCCGCCGGCAGCGCGCGGCGGGCCTTCGAGGCCTCCTCCGAGAACGTGCGGCTGCTCGAGCGCGCCGGCGAGTGGCTGGCGCAGGCGGGGGACGCGTCCGGGGCGGCGGCGGCCTGGATGGAGGCGTCGCGGCAGTACGCGCGCCGCGGCCAGGCCGAGGACGCCGCGCGGGCCGAGGCGCAGGCCGAGGAGCTCTCGCCGGGGGCGGCCGCCGTCCGGGAGCCCGCCGCTGCGGTCGCCGCGCCGGAGCCGCCGGTCGCCGCGGCCCTCGCGCCGGAGCCGGCCGCGCCCGCGGCGGTCGAGGGCCTCGAGGAGCGCCGCGTCTTCGCCGCCCCGCCGCCCGTGGCGGAGGAGGCGGGCGAGCCGGCGCTGCCGGCCGCGGGCACGGGGGGCGCCGAGGCCGACGTGACGCCGCCGGCCCCGGCGGGCCTGCGCTTCGGCGAGGAGACGCCCGGTGCGGAGCGCCGCGGCGAGCTGGAGGCGATCGAGGAGCTGCTGCAGCTCGCCGCCGGCCGCCTGCGCAAGGGCGACCGCGAGGCGGCGGGCGAGGCGCTGGTCGGGGCGGCGCGCGCCTACGAGGCGATCGGCCGGTTGGACAGCGCGGCGGCCATCTACCGCAACCTCGGCCGCAGCGTGCAGGCTACCCCGGAGATCCTCGGCCTCTGGCTGCGGAACTGCGAGGTGCGCGGCGACGCCGCCGAGGCGGCCGAGGTGGCCTGCGCCCTCGGGGACCGGGCGCTCAACGACGGCGACCGCGGCGGGGCGCGCGACTGGTTCGCGCGGGCGGTGCGCCACGTGCCGGACTGCGACCTGGCGCTGCGGCGGCTGGAGCGGCTGGGCGCCGACGCCGGCGCGCCGCCGGCCGGCACCGGGGCCAAGACCGAGGCCGACGGCCGGGTCGAGGTCGCGGTGGGGCGGGCGCAGGCGGTCACGCTCGACCTCGGCTCGCTGCTGGCCGAGTTCCAGCGCGGGGTCGAGTCCCAGCTTTCCGGCGACGCCCAGAGCCACTACGATCTGGGCATGACCTACCGGGAGATGGGGCTGGCCGACCAGGCGGTGGAGAGCTTCCGCTCCGCCGCGCAGGACCCGGCGTTCGCCGAGCGCGCCGCGGAGATGATCGGCCGCACGCTGCTCGACCAGGGGCGCTTCGACGAGGCGGTGGAGGAGTTCGCCCGCGCGCTCGAGACGCTGCCGGGCACGGCGGACAACGGCGTCGGCCTGCGCTACCACCTCGGGCTGGCGCACGAGGTGGCCGGCCGCGCGGCCGAGGCGCTGGCCGAGTTCGAGCGCGTCTACGCCCTCCAGCCCAACTACCCGGACGTGGCGCAGAAGATCCGCGTCCTGCGCAGGACGCCGGAGTCGGTCTGATGCCGCAGCCGCCCGTCACCAGGGGCGGTCGCCGGGTCGATCTGCACGCGCACACGCTCTTCAGCGACGGCATGCTCACGCCCGAGGCCGTGGTCGCCCACGCGCTCGAGCGCTCGCTGGCCGCCCTCGCCATCACCGACCACGATTCCGTCGAGGGGGTGGAGCGCGCGCGCCTGGCGGCGGGCAGCGCGCTCGAGCTGGTGCCGGGCATCGAGGTCTCCTCCTCGCTGGACGGCGCCGACCTGCACATCCTCGGCTATTACGTGGACCCGACCGACGCGGGCCTGCTCGAGGCGCTGGCGCGGTTCCGCGACGAGCGCCTGCGGCGCGCGCAGTCCATGGTCGAGCGCCTGGAGGCGCTGGGGGCGCCGGTGGACTTCGACGAGGTGGTCGAGCTGGCCGGGCCGGGGGTGGTCGGCCGCCCGCACGTGGCCGAGGCCCTGCTGCGGGCCGGCCACGTGGAGACGATGGACGAGGCCTTCCGCCGCTTCATCGGCGCCCGCGGCGAGGCCTTCGTGCAGCGGCCGTCCTTCCGCCCCGAGCGGGCCATCGACCTGATCCACGCGGCGGGCGGGGTGAGCGTGCTGGCCCATCCCGGCGCGGCGGTGAGCGACCTGGTCGTCGAGCAGCTCGCCGTCGCCGGCCTGCGCGGCATCGAGGTCTGGCATCCGCAGCACGGCGCGGTGGCGGTGCGCCGCTTCCACGCGCTGGCCCGCCGCCTCGACCTGCTCGAGACCGGCGGGTCCGACTTCCACGGCGGGCCGCACGGCGCGCAGCTCGGCGAGCTGCCGGTGCCGGCCAGCGTGCTGGGCCCGCTGAAGCGGGCCGCCGGCGTCCCGGGGTAAGCCGAGCCTTTGACCAACGCGCGCGGGCGCGCGTATCCTGCCTCCGCCCCGCTGCGCCGATGGCCGCCTTCCCGTGGGAGCCTGCGATCGCCCGGTTGCCGCTGACGTCCCGCCGCCTCGCCTACATGGCACTGGTCACGGCCGCGTGCCTGAGCGCTGCCTACATGCCGCGGCCGCCCGACTTCGAGTTCCAGACCCTCGGCATCCTTGGCGCGGGTGTGCTGCTCGGCGCGCGCGACGGTGCGATGGTGGGTGCCGTGGTCATGCTGGTGTACTCGCTCATGAACCCGTATGGTCCCGCCCATCCGCTCGTGACCGTGGCCCAGGTGCTGGGCCAGGTCCCGGCCGGCCTCGCCGGCGGCCTGTTCGCGGCGGCGGGGCTGCCCGCACGCCGCCGGGCGGTGCGCGGCGCGGCGCTCGGCGGTCTCGCCGTCGCGCTGACGCTGTGGTTCGACCTGGTGACCAACGTGGCGACCGGCCTGGTCGTGGGCCAGATGCGGGTCGTCCTCCTGCAGGGGATCCCGTTCGCACTATGGCACTGCGGCACCAACCTGCTGCTCTTCACGCTGCTCGGCACGCCGCTGGTCGGGGTGCTCGGGCGCTATCGGGCGCGGCTCTCGTCCTGATGCTGTGGGCGCCGGGGGCGCCCACAGCATCAGGACGAGAGCCGCGCCCGATAG
>CAZSQE010000042.1:0-10840 GCA_964608905.1 uncultured bacterium
GCTCGGGCTCGCGCTGGTCGCGCCCGCGCCGGGGCGGGCGGTCGAGCCGGGCCTGAAGCACTCGATGACCCCGGCCAGCCTCGGGCTCGCGGCCGAGGCGGTGAGCTTCCCCGCCGCCGACAGCGTGGCGGTCGCCGGCTGGTGGCTGCCGGGACCGGAGAAGTCCCCCGTCGTCGTCGTCGCCGCGCGCGGCACGGGCACCATGGCCGACATGCTGCCCGCGGCGCGGGAGTTCCTCGCCCGCGGCTTCACCGTGCTGACCTTCGAGTACCGCGGCTTCGGCCCGGCCGCGTCCGCCGAGGCCGTGGACAGCCTGCGGCACGTGCTGCTGAACACGCAGTGGGTGGGCGAGATGCTCGGGGCGCTGCGCTACGCGCGGGCCCGCGGTGGCGCGCACGTCTTCGCCTGGGGACAGGACCTGGGCAGCGCCGTGGCCCTGGCCGCGGCGGCGCGCGAGCGCGCGAGCTGCGACGCGGTGGCGGTGGAGGGCCTGTTCCGCACCACCCAGGAGGCCATGCTGGCGAACGGCACGTCGGTCCTGCACGACCTCCAGGTGCGGCACCGCCGGCTGGTGGACGGGCGCGACGAGCCCTTCTCGGCCGCCAGCCGGCTCCGCTGCCCGCTCTTTGTCGTGCTGGCCGGCAAGGACGACGTGACCCCGGTGGCCGAGACGCGCACGGTCGTGGGCCGCGTGCGCAGTCGCGCCGAGACGTGGGAGTTGCCCGCGGCCGGTCACGCCGGCGCCGAGGCCACGCCGGGCTACTTCGACCGGCTGTCGAAGTGGTTCCGGCAGTGGACGGTCTTCCCGCCGGGCGGCGGCCGGTAGGCCGCAGGCACGGACGAGGGGGCGGGGCCGCGCGGCACCGCCTGCCCGGGGTCGGCGATCCACGAGCGCGAGGCCCTGTTGCGCGTGGCGCGCTACGCGGCCTGCGCCCCGGTGGTCGAGTCGCGCCTGCGCCAAGACGCCGAGCGGGGCGAGGTGGAGTTGGTGGCGGACCGGGTGGCCGGCCCCTGCGCCGGGTTGCGCCGGATGGCGGCGCCGGGGTTCATCGCCCGCTGGGTGGACCACGTGCCGGAGCGCTGCGAGGCGCGGGTGCGCTACGCCGGTGCCTGCGCGACGCGGCGCCCGCCTGCCGGGGGTCGAGCGAGCGGTGGTCGGGCGGGGGCAGGCTCGGCTCCCGGTCCCTGGCCGCGCCTGCTCCTCGTCGGGCAGCCGGCTGTCACCGCCTCACTGCGCCCCCCACGGCGCGGGCGGCGACGGCACGGGCCTGGTCAGGTCGAAGTCGACGCGGAACTCCCGGCCGGCGCGGGTCAGGCGGTACGTGAACCGGTCGGGGTAGACGTACATGTGCCAGGTGTTGTCGATCGACTGCGGGATGCCGTGCGCGACGAAGAGCCCCTTCGAGTACTGGTCCGCGGGGAAGGCTTGCACGCTGGCCCAGCCCGCGTCGACGGTGTGGCCTCCGTACATGGTCATGTCGTCGTCGCGGCCGTCGGGCTCGCGGTGGTCATGCTTGAGCTGGAGACCGGAGCCGGTGCGCGTCAGGATCCAGGTGCGCGAGCGGTTGTCGCCCACGTGGAAGGGGATCCTGAGCACGTGCTCGCCGCACTCCCGCACGTGCATGACCAATCGCTGCCGGGCGAAGTCGTCGTCGCTCGCGTTGCCCTCGACGACCTTGCCCTCGAAGGCCTGGCCGCAGAGCGCGCGCAGGCTCTCGAAGAACGCGTCGTGGGTGTCGATCGAGACCAGTGGCTGCGCCGACACCGGTCCGGACGGCACGGCAAGCAGCAGTGCCAGCGCGAGGGCCAGCTTGAGCATGGAGTCCTCCTGGAAAGGCGCCCCGGGGCGGGGTGACCTCCGGGCCCGACACCGGGGCAGAGGCGGCGCCGCCGAGGTCACGGGCGCGCGGGTTCGTACGGACGCGACGTGCTGTCGCTGATGACGAAGACGCGGCCGCTGGCGGGATCGACCGCGATCCCCCCGGCCTCGTCGACGGCGATATCGTACCGGACGAGCGGGCTGCCGGCCACGTCGATCATCGCGACCCGTGCGCTCCCGTCGCCGACCACCCGGAGCCGGGGTGCACCGGATGCCGGCGCTGGGTGGGCCTGGACGGAGGCCGCCGGCGTTCACGGGTTCTCGATGGTTCGCGGCACCGTCGCCGGTGTAGACTGAGCCCCGGCGCAGGGGAGTCCCCATCCGCGAGTTGGCATCTTCGCGGCCCGGGCGAGGCCATCCTGCCGCTCGCCCGGAGAACAGGCCCTGTCACACCCCGGAAGATGGCCAAGAAAAGCGGATTCCTGACTGCCGTGGAGCGCGCCGGCAACGCCCTGCCGCACCCCGGAACCCTGTTTGCCGCCCTGGCCGCGCTGGTCCTGGCGCTGTCGTGGCTGGGCGCGTCCCTCGGCTGGACCGCCCGGAACCCCGCCACCGGGGCCGACGTGCAGGTGGTGAACCTGCTGTCGCGCGATGGTCTGCACCGGATCCTGCTGCACATGGTCGACAACTACACCTCCTTTGCGCCGCTGGGCATCGTGATGGTGGCGATGCTGGGCATCGGGATCGCCGAAAGCAGCGGGCTTCTCGGCTGCGCGATCCGCATGTTCGTGATCCGGTCGCCCCGGAAGATCATCACCTTCGTGGTGGTGCTGGCCGGGGTGTTGTCGAATGTCGCGTCCGACCTCGGGTACGTGCTGATCATCCCGATGGCCGGCATCATCTTCCACAGCCTGGGGCGGCATCCCGTGGCGGGCATGGCGGCGGCCTTTGCCGGCGTCTCCGGGGGGTTCAGCGCCAACCTCTTCATCGGCACGATCGATCCTCTGCTGGCCGGGCTCTCGACCGAGGCCGCCCGGATCATCGACCCGGCCTACCTGGTGCTGCCTACGGCCAATTACTACTTCATGGCGGTCTCCGCGATCCTGATCGCCTTCCTGGGCACCTGGGTCACCAACTGGTACGTCGAGCCGCGGCTGGGGAGATACACCGGCGACCAGGTTCCCGAGAAACTGGAGCCGCTGACCCCGGCCGAAAGGAAGGGCCTGCGCCGCGTGCTGTTCGTCATCCTGGGCTGGGCCGTGTTGTTCGTCGCCGGGTTGTATCCCGGCGACGGGTTCCTCCGGTCAAGGGACGGCTCCCTCCTTCATTCGCCCCTGCTGGAGGGTTTCATCGCGGTCCTGTTCCTCGCCGCCGCCAGCCTGGGCATCGCCTTCGGCACCGCCACCGGCAGGTTCCGTTCCGACGCCGATGTGATGAAGGGGATGGGCGAGAGCTTCAAGTCGCTGGCTTCGTTCCTGGTGCTGGTCTTCTTCGCCTCGCAGTTCGTCGCCTTCTTCAAGTGGAGCCACCTGGGCCTGGTCATGGCCATCCGGGGGGCCGACCTCCTGCATGCCGCGAACCTGGGCACCATTCCCCTGATCATCCTGTTCATCGTGTTGTCGGGCTTCATCAACCTCTTCATGGGCAGCGCTTCCGCCAAGTGGGCGATCCTGGGCCCGGTGTTCATCCCCATGTTCATGCTGCTCGGCTACACGCCCGAGCTTTCGCAGGCGGTCTTCCGGATCGGCGACAGCGTCACCAATGTCGTATCGCCCATGATGAGCTTCTTTGCGCTGATCATCGTCTACTTCGAGAAATACGATAAGAAGTCGGGGATCGGCACGCTGATCTCCACCATGCTGCCTTACAGCATCACCTTCTTCGTCGGCTGGACGCTGCTGATGATCGCGTGGGTGCTGGCCGGCCTGCCGCTGGGCCCCGGAGCGGGGGTGTACCTGGGATGATCGCCGGCGGGCCGGTGCCGGCTCTTCGTCCTTCCGGTATCGTGGACAGGTATCCTGGTGGCTCCCCAGGACCACCGTTCCCCGGGTGCGACACCGCCGGCTGGCGGACGGCCCTCCCGCCGGGCGGTGGCCGGCAGCCCGGGGACGCGCGAAGGGGCGGGGCCCGAGGGCCCCGCCCCTTCGCCTTCTGCGGGCCGGCTATCGCGCCGGGAACAGCCGGCGCATCGTCTCCTCGAGCCCCTCGACCCGCGGCAGCCCGCGCAGCCCCTGGGCCGTCAGCTCCACGTCGCCCTCCGCGGACGAGGTGTGGGTCTGCACCTGCGGCAGGCTCACGTGCGGGACCGTGCTGCCGAACTGCCGGTTGACCGCGTCGATCATCGTGTTGGCGATCAGCCCCTGGCCCATGTCGGACGGGTGGGCGCCGTCGAGGCTGAAGAGGCCGCCGGTGAGGAAAGCGCTGCTGTAGCGGACCCCGCCCACCTGGATGCCCGTGGTCGCGGCGGTCGCCATCAGGCCGTGCAGGTCCACCACGGCCATGCCGCGGGCCGCGGCCTCCGCCCGGATGCTGGCGTTGTAGCCGCCGAGGGCGTCCCGCAGGCTCGACGCCTCCGTCGCGGTGAGCACCAGCGCGCCCGGCAGGGGCGCGCCCGTCCCGCCGTACACCGCCGGGATGCCCACGCCCGAGGCCAGGTAGCCGGAGGCGGTCAGGAGCACGTAGTCGTCCGGGTTCAGCCGGCCGCCCAGGTGCTCGTCGTCCGGGGTGCACAGGTAGTACACGCGCTCGCCGCCCACCAGGAAGTAGGGCTTGATGGTGGTCACGAACGGGATGGTGGTCACGTCGGGCACGGTGAAGATCGCCATCTTCGTGTCCGGCAGCAGCCCCTGCAGGGCGTCCAGCGTGCCGTCCAGCATCGCGCCGAACTGCCCCGCCGACACGGCGGGCGTGCCCGAGCCGCCGGCGGCGGGCCCCAGCACCTCGTTCGACCCGAACTCCACGGAGACGAACGTCGGCTGGAGGCTGACGGCCTGCGCCAGCATCGTGCCCATCCCGCGCAGGATCATCGGGAACATGCCCGAGCCGTAGCGGGCGGAGCTGGTCACGTCGAAGAGCACCGCCCCGGGCACCGAGAGGTTCGTGTAGGGCAGGGCCTGCTCGAGGTTGGTCGGGCTGCCCGAGCCCTCGAGCTGTACGATGACCGGTCCGCTCAGCGAGACGAGGCGCAGGAGCGCCGGGATGCCGGGATCGCTGACGGCCGGGTAGGTGAACTCCGTGCCGATGCGGCCGGCGAACAGCGCCGGGTAGGCCGTGAGCTGGTGACGGGACACCAGGCCGCCCGACTGGTAGCCGGCGCCGATGCTCGCGCCGAGGGCGACGTAGCTGGAGAAGTCCGCGCTGCCGCCGGTGGCGACCGGCGCGGTGACGGGGTCGAGACGCTCGCACGGCCCGCAACCGGCCACGAGGAGCGCGACCAGGGTGACGGCCGCGTAGAGACGGAATCTGCGGTTCATCGCTTTCGCTCTCCCTGTCCGGTTAGAAGTGGTAGCCGAGGCCGAAGCCCAGCATGCCGGTGAAGGTCTTGTAGTCGCCACGGTAGTAGTAGGCCGGGTCGGCCTCGCCGTTCGAGGTATAGCCGTAGCGGCGGTCGAGGAACAGCGCCATCCCGTAGCCGTCCACGGTCCAGTTCTTCTTCGCGCCGAAGTCCAGGCCGAAGCCGAGGCTCACGCCCATGCGGTCGGCGTCCGGGAGCAGCGGGCTCACCGCGTGCGTGGGGGCCGGCGAGCGGTCGTAGTAGTAGCCGAGCCGGTAGGCGAGGTCGCCGCGCCGGTGCTCGGTGCCGACGCGCACCTGCCAGGAGTCCTTGTAGTCCTCCTGGCGCACCGCGTTCCGGCTGGGCGTCTCGTCGAAGTAGAACGGCAGGTCGGTGAAGACGCTCCACTCGTACCAGACGAAGTCCGCCTCGACCGTCCACGCCGGGTCGGGGTCGAAGGCGACGCCGAGGTTCCAGACGGCGGGGAAGCGCACCACCGTGGCCACGCCCTGGTCGGGCGGCAACTGGGCGGCGACGGCGGCGTCGAGGGTGGCGTCGCCGGTCTCGATCTGCGTGAAGTCGGCGTCGCCCTCCAGGTGCACCACGACCTTGCTGCGGTAGAAGGCGCCCACCCGCCAGCGCGACGCCGGCGTGTAGAGCACGGCCGCGTTCCAGCCGTAGCCCGGCGTGAAGTCGGAGGCCAGCTCGGTCTGGGCGACGTCGAGCAGCCCGCCGCCGCCGTAGGGGTCCACCATCAGGGTGCGGTTGCGGAGCAGCACCTTGGTGAAGAGGGCGTTGCCGCCGCCGGCGAAGCTCCACTGCCCGTTCGGCGCCCAGGCGAGGCAGGCGCTGCCGTTGACCGCCTGCAGGTCCACCTTGGTGGTGAGGTAGCGGCCCGAGAAGGTGATCGGGTCCCACTCGACGCCGAGGCCGTAGGGCGCGTTGACGCCGACCCCGAAGCCCACCCCCGGCGCCAGCCGGTGCGTGGCGTAGACCGTGGGCGGGAAGAAGACCTGCTTCACCATCTCCTCGGTCACGCCGTAGCCGGGATTCGCGCCGCGGCCGGCGAAGGAGGAGACCGGCATGAGCGCGCTGCCGCCGACGTAGAACCGCGTCCCCTCGAGCTTCGTCAGCGCCGCGGGGTTGAAGAAGACGGCGGAGGCGTCGCCCACCGAAGCGGTCGCCGCGCCGGCCATGCCCAGGGCGGCGGCGCCCTGCTCGTAGATCGCGTACCCGGCGGCCCGGGCGAGCGTGGGGAGCAGGAGCGCCATCAGCACCGCGATGGCCGGAAGGGTGCGGGATCGTCTCATCGGATCAGTTCTCCTCGGGTTGGGGTCCGCGGTCCGCGGCCCCGGCGCCGGCCGGGGTCGCGTACAGACTCTCGATGAGCCCGGCGTAGCGCTCGAGCACGACCTTGCGTCGCACCTTGAGCGAGGGCGTGAGCTCGCCGCCCTCCTGCGTCATCTCGTGGTCGAGCAGTGCGTAGCGCCGCACGCGCTCGAACGGGGCGAGCGACTCGTTCAGCCGGTCGAGCCGCCGCTGGATGATGCCGCGGACCTCGGAGCGCTCGAGCAGTTCCCGGCGGTCGGCGAACGGCCAGCCGTGGCGGCGCGCCAGGCCCTCGAGGCGCTCGAGGTTCGGCACCAGCAGGACCGTGATGTAGGGGCGCTGGTCGCCGATGAGCAAGGCCTCGGTGATCCACTTGCTGGCCTTGAGCTTCGCCTCGATGGGCTGCGGGGCGACGTTCTTGCCCCCGGCGGTGACCAGGATGTCCTTGAGCCGGTCGGTGATGTGCAGGTAGCCGTCGGCGTCGAGGAAGCCCACGTCCCCGGTGTGGAACCAGCCGTCGCGGATGGCGGCGGCGGTGGCCGCCTCGTTGTGCCAGTAGCCCGTCATGACGTGCGGGCCGCGGGTCAGGATCTCGCCGTCCCCGGCGATCCGCACGTCGACGCCCGGCAGCGCCGGGCCCACCGCACCGGCCCGCTCGCGCCCGAGCGGGGTCAGGCAGATGACCGGGGAGGTCTCGGTCAGCCCGTAGCCCTCGACGATGGGGATGCCCATCGCGAAGAAGAACTCCAGCACCATCGGGTGCAGGGCGGCGCCACCCGACATGCCCAGGCGCAGCCGCCCGCCCATGCGGGCGCGCACCTTGGCGGCGACGAGGTGGTCGGCCAGCGGGGCCAGCGGGGAGAAGTACGGACGCCAGGCCAGGTGGGCCCGAGCGCGCCGCCGCCCCTCGCCGAGGCCCCAGTAGAAGATGCCGCGCCGCACGAGCGGCAGGGTGCGCGCGTTCTCCAGCACGCGCGTGCGGACCTTCTCGAAGAAGCGCGGCACCGCGGTGATGAGCGTGGGCCGGACCTCGACGGCGTCCGCCGCCACGGTGTCCATGCTGCGGGCGAAGGCGATGGTCACGCCGGCCGACATCATGGTGTAGACCCCGGCCATGCGCTCGAAGATGTGGGAGAAGGGCAGGAAGGACAGGCTGGTGTCCGAGGGGCCCATGTCGAGCACCTTCAGGCCGGCCTCGGCGTTGGACGAGATGTTGCCGTGGGAGAGCATCGCGCCCTTGGGCTCGCCGGTCGTGCCCGAGGTGTAGATGATGGTGGCGAGCTCGTCGGGCTGCACGAGGCCGGCCAACCCGCGGAAGGCGGCCGGATCGGCCTGCCGCGCCGCGGCGCCGCGCCCGACGACCTCGGCCCAGCTCGTCTCGGCCGGGCCCGCGTCCGGCACCGGGTCCATGACGATGACCGCCCACAGGTCCGGCAGCGCCGCGCGCACGGTGCGGACCTTGGCGAGTTGCTCGGCGTTCGAGACGAGGACGACGCGCGCCCCGCTGTCGGCGAGGATGGCCCGGCACTGGTCGGGCGTGAGGGTCGCGTAGACGGGGACGGTGACGGCGCCCTGGCCGACGATCGCCAGGTCCGCCACCACCCACTCGTAGCGGTTCTCGGAGAGGATGGCGACCCGCTCGCCGCGGGCGATGCCGATCTGACGCAGCCCCAGCGCCAGGCTCTCGACGTCCGCGAGGGCCCGGTCGGCGGGGATGGCCTCCCAGCCGCTCTCGCCCCGGCGGAGGTACTGCGCGGGCTTGTGCCAGGTGTCCACCGCGTCGAGGAAGAGGCGAATCAGCGTGCGGGCCATGCCGTGTCCCTCCAGGCCTTCCCGTGTCCGGAGCCCGGTCGCGTCCCCCGGGTGGGTCGGCGAGGGGGCGGTCGCCCGGCGCAGGTCCGGAACCGTTAGCATCCCGGGTGGAACTCCCACAAGCGCAAAGTGACATCGGCGGTCCCGCCTCCCCCCCGGGGGGCGCCCCGGCCGTTGACACGCGCGGGGCCCGTGCGGGACAGTCGCCCTCCGTACCCGGTGTCCCGGCCGCGGGGCGTGCCCGCCGCGGCGCCCGCCCTCTCCCGGGCGGCGCCGAGGGGCGGGGGACGCGGCCGGACGCCCGCCGGCGCCCGCCGGGCGCCAGGGAGGCCTCATGCGCATCACCAAGCCGACGATGTGGGGCGCCGCGCTCCTGCTGATCTCGCTCTCCTCTCCCGCGCTCTCCCAGCCGGCGCTCGGCCGGGCGGACGCGCTCCTGGCGCGGGGGGACCTCAAGGGCGCCCGGGCCGGGTACCTGGAGGCCCTCGAGGCCGGCCCGGCGCGTTTCGCGGCGCTGCACCGGCTGGCCCGGGTGGAGTCCATGCTGGCCGAGGTGGTCGCCGGCGAGGAGTCCCGCGACCTGGTGGCGGCGGCGGTAGCGCACGCGCGCGAGGCGGTCAAGGTCGCCCCGGACAGCGCGGCGGGCCACCTCGAGCTGGCGGTGGCGCTGGGCCGGCAGGCCCTCAAGGAGGGACCGAAGACCCGGCTGTCGCTGTCGCGCGAGGTGAAGTCCGAGGTGGACCGGGCGCTGGCCCTCGACCCCGGGCTGGGACGCGCCTGGCACGTGCTGGCCGTCTGGAACCGGAAGCTCGCCAGCCTGAGCGTCCTCGAGCGCGCCGTGGCCAAGACGGTGCTGGGCGGCGTGCCCAAGGGGGCCACGATGGACAACGCGGTGGCCCACCTGCAGAAGGCGGTCGCGCTGGAGCCGAATTACGTGAACCACCGCCTCGAGCTGGGCCGGACGTTCGCGCAGCTCAAGCGCACCGCGGAGGCGCGCCGCGAGCTGGAGCGCGCCGTCGCCCTGCCGCCGGAGCCCGGGCCGCTCGACGCGCGCCACCAGGCCGAGGCCCGCGGGCTGCTGGCCAAGCTCAAGAAGGGCTGACCGGGACCTCTCCGTGACCGCGCCCGCGGTCTGGATCCTCGGCGGTGCCCGCACCCCGTTCGCGCGGGCGGGCACGGCGCTGCGCCACCTCGGCGCCGTCGAGCTGGGCGCGCTGGCCATGGACGGCGCGCTGGCCCGGCACGACCTCGACCCGGAACGGCTCGACGAGGTCGTGCTGGGCAACTGCGCCATGCCGGCCGACGCCGCCAACCCCGCGCGCGTGGCCGCCCTGCGCGCCGGCGTGCCCGCGCGCGTCCCCGCGGTCAGCGTGCACCGCAACTGCGGCTCGGGCATGGAGGCGGTGGCGGTGGCGGCCGAACGCATCGGCGCGGGCCGGGCCCGCCTGGTGCTCGCCGGCGGCGCCGAGTCCATGAGCCGGGTGCCGCTGCTGTTCCCGCCCGCCCACGCCGCGTGGCTGGAGGGAGTGGCCCGCGCGCGCGGGCCGTGGCGGCGGGCCCGCGCGGCGCTGCGCTTCCGGCCGGCCATGCTGCGGCCGCGCTCCGCCCTGCTCGAGGCGCTGCGCGACCCGGTGTCCGGGTTGGGCATGGGGGAGACCGCCGAGCGCCTCGCGCGCGAGTTCGACGTGTCGCGCCTGCGCCAGGACGAGTACGCGCTGCAGAGCCACCGGCGGGCGGTGGCGGCGGCGGAGCGCCTGCGCGAGGAGATCGTGCCCGTCTTCCCGCCGCCCGCCTGCGAGCCGCTGGCCGCCGACGCCGGCCCGCGGCCCGACCAGACGCTCGAGCAGCTGGCGGCGCTGCGGCCGCGCTTCGACCGCCGCGCGGGCACGGTGACCGCCGGGAACGCCTGCCCGGTCAGCGACGGCGCCGTGGCCCTGCTGGTGGGGGACGAGGCGACGGCGCGGGCGTGGCCGGTCCCGCCGCTGGGCCGCCTGCGCGCGTGGGCCGCGGTCGGCCTCGAGCCGGAGCGCATGGGGCTGGGGCCGGTCCACGCCGCGGCGCGGGCGCTCGACGGGGCCGGGCTGACGCTCGAGGACGTCGAGCTGTTCGAGGTCAACGAGGCCTTCGCCGCGCAGGTGCTGGCCTGCCTCGCCGCCGCCGGCTCGGCCGCGTTCGCCCGCGACGAGCTGGGGCGCGACCGGCCGCTGGGGGAGATCCCGCTCGAGCGGCTCAACGTGAACGGCGGGGCCATCGCGCTCGGCCACCCGGTGGGGGCGAGCGGGGCGCGGCTGCTGCTCACGCTGCTCATGGAGATGCGCCGCCGCGGCGCGCGCCGCGGCCTGGCCGCGCTGTGCGTGGGCGGCGGGCAGGGCATGGCCTTCGTGCTG
>CAZSQE010000043.1:0-10727 GCA_964608905.1 uncultured bacterium
GGTCCGCGCCCCCGGGCTGCCCGTCACCGTGGACCGCGACGCCGTGGACGGCTTCCGCCGCTCGCGCGGCGGGCGGCTCGCCCTGCCGCGGGCCGGGGGCGCGGACCTCGACGTCGTGCTCGAGCGCTTCGAGGTGCTCGCCCCGGGCGCCGTCGTCACCCTGACCGGGGAGCGCGGCCCCGCGCCCCACCGGCCCGACCTCGTCTTCTTCCGGGGCCGCGTCGCGGACGAGCCCGGCTCGTTCGCCTTCTTCGCCATGGGTCCGGCGGGCGTGACCGGCCGCGTGCGGCGCGGCGCCGAGTGGCTGCTCGTCGCCCCGCGGGGCCGGGGCGCGGACGCGCACGTCGTCGTGCCCGAGGCGGACCTGCCCGCCCCGCCCGAGCGGATCTTCTCCTGCCTCGCCGACGAGCGCATCGGGCCGGCCGCGCCGGTCCCGGCGGGCCTGCCGCTGCTGCCCGCCGACGTCGCGGCGACGACCACGCGGCTCGTCTGCGACCTCGCGCTCGACTGCGACTACGACTTCTTCGTCAAGGAGGGGAGCGACACGGCGCGGGCCGTCGCCTACGCGCTCGTCATGCTGGGCACCAGCTCCGCCATCTACGAGCGCGAGATCAACGTGACGCTGCGCGCCTCGTACCTGAACGTGTGGACGACCCCGGCCGACCCCTACACCGCGACCGACCTGGACGGGCAACTCACCGAGTTCCAGGCCTACTGGGTCGCCAACCGGGGCGGTGTCGTCCGCGACCTCGCCCAGCTCGTCTCGGGGCGCTCGCTGGGCGGCGGCATCGCCTGGGTCGGCGCCCTGTGCAGCGGCTCGTACGGCTACAGCGTCATCTCGAACCTGAACGGGAGCAACACCTACCCGACCAACGTCACCACCTGGGACATCAACGTGATGGCCCACGAGCTGGGCCACAACTTCAGCTCGCAACACACGCACAGCTGCTGGTGGCAGTCGAACGGCTACGCGCCGAGGGGCGCCCTGCTGGACTCCTGTTACACCGCCGAGGGCTCGTGCTACAAGGGCGCGGTGGGCATCACGCCGCCCGACCTCGGGACCATCATGTCCTACTGCCACCTGCTGGGCGGCGAGGACCACATCCGCCTCGACTTCCACGCCGCCTGCCGCACGGTGATGCGCTACGCCGCCGAGCACGCCGCCTGCCTCGCCGCCGCGACGGTGCAGCCCCCGACCGACCTCGCCGTCACCGCCGATTCGGCCGGCGCGCACCTCGGCTGGACGGCGAGCGTGACGCCGGACGTGCTCGCCTACGAGGTCTTCCGCAGCCCCTGGCAGCAGGACCTCGACCCCGAGTGGATCGGCGCCACCGCCGGGACCTCGCTCGACGACCCCGCCCTCGGCACGTACTGGTACAAGGTGCGGGCGGTGCGCGCCGCGGACTCGTCGGACTTCTCGGGCGAGGTGCGCGCGGTCGTCTGTGCCCCGGCCTCGCGGGTGGCCTACGCCACCGGCGCCTCGCCGCTCGCCTGCCACGCCGCCGACCTCGACGCCGACGGCGACCTCGACCTCGCCGTGCCCTCGCTCAACGAGCACAGGGTGTCGGTGCTGCTCGGCGCCGGCGACGGCACCTTCGCCGCGGCCGCGCACTACGCGCTGCCCGCCGGCTCGTACCCGGTCGCGGTGACGAGCGCGGACTTCGACGCCGACGGCGACCTCGACCTCGCCACGGCCAACTACAACAGCAACATGGTCTCGGTGCTGCTCGGCGCCGGCGACGGCACCTTCGCCGCGCCCGTGCAGGTCGCCGTGAGCGCCATCCCCTGGGGCGTCGTCGCCGGCGACTTCGACGCCGACGGCGTCACCGACCTCGCCACCGCCGGCGCGGGCAGCTACGTCTCCGTCCTGCTCGGCAACGGGCCGGACGGCGCGGGCGACGGCACGTTCGCGGCCCGCGTGGACTACCCGCTCGGCTCGCCGGCCGCCGCCATCACCACCGGCGACTTCGACGAGGACGGCATCGCCGACCTCGCCGTCCCCACCGGCGCGGGCCTGGCCGTGCTGCGCGGGCTCGGCACGGACGGCCGCGGCGACGGCACGTTCGGCCCGGCCACGATGTACGTCTGCGGCACCTCGCCGCAGGCGGTGGCCACCGGGGACTTCGACGCCGACGGCGTCACCGACCTCGCCGTCGCCAACGCCGGGAGCAACTCGGTCTCGGTGCTGTTCGGCCTGGGCGACGGCACCTTCGGCTCCGCCGTCCACTGGGACGCCGGCTACAAGCCCTACGCCGTGGTTCCCCGCGACTGGAGCGGCGACGGCGTCACCGACCTCGCCGTGGCCAACAGCTCCACCGCCAACACCATGTCCTTCCTCTGCGGCGGGGGCGACGGCGGCGCGCCCGACGGCACCTTCGGTCCGCCGCAGCCGTTCGCGGCCGGCACCTGGGCCGCCCACCTCGTGGCCGGCGACTTCGACGGCGACGGCACGGCCGACCTGGCCGTGGCCAACAAGGTCACGCCCGGCACGGTCACGATCCTGCTCGCCGACTGCGCGGGCCCGACGCCCGACACGCTGGCGGTGACCGCGCCCGCCGGCGGCGAGCTGTGGCTGACCGGCACGCGGCAGACCATCGCCTGGACCCGCGGCCCGGGCCCGCTCGCGGTGGACGTCCAGCTCTCGCGCGACGGCGGCACCCGCTGGCAGACGCTGGCCCGCGCCGTGACCGACACGAGCTGGACGTGGAACGTGGTCGGCCCGCTCACGCGGCAGGCGCGCGTCCGCGTGCTCGACCCGGTGGTGCCCTCGGTCGCTGCGACGAGCGACTCGGTCTTCACCGTGATGCCGGCCGAGCTGGCCGACGCCGGCCCGGCGGCCCGCGCGGGTTTCGCCCTGCTGGGCGTGCGGCCCAACCCGGCGCGCGGTACGGCGCGGGTGTCGTTCGCGCTCGCGGACGGACCGGCCCGGCTCGAGCTGGTGGACCTCGCCGGCCGGCGCGTGCGCTCGCTCGCGCTGCGCGACGGCGCGGGGACGCGGCACGTGGAGCTGGACGACCTGGGCGCCCTGCGGCCCGGGCTCTACCTCGTCCGCCTCGCGCAGGCCGGCCGCCACGCCACGCGCAAGCTCGTCGTCGTGCGATAGCCGCCGCCCGAGCGCCGGTCCTCGCGCCGCACGCCGCGCTCGGCCCGGGGACGCGGCCGGGCCGCGCGGGCCCTGTGCTACCCTGCCGCGCATGAACCTCCTGATCGCCGTGCTCGTCGCGCTCGCCGGCGCGAGCGCCCCCGCCGTCCCCGTCGCCGCCGATCCCGCCGTCGCCGACTCGCTCCCACCGCTCGCGCCGCGCGCCATGCCCGCGCTCGCCACGGTGCCGGTCTTCTGGCAGACGCGCGCCGAGCGCACGAACTACCGCCTCACCGCCACCTACGACGAGACGGTCGAGTACGTGAAGCGGCTGGCCACCGCCTCGCCGTTCCTGCGCGTGCAGTCCTACGGCACCAGCCCGCAGGGGCGCGACCTCGTCCTCGTCGTCGCGGCCAGGGAGCGCGCCTTCACGCCCGAACTGGCGCAGAAGAGCGGCAAGCCCGTCGTGCTGGTGCAGTGCGGCATCCACTCGGGGGAGATCGAGGGCAAGGACGCCATGCTGGCGCTGCTGCGCGACGTCGCCCTCGGCGGCCCGCAGCAGGCGCTGCTCGACCACTGCATCCTGCTGGTCGTGCCGATGATGTCCCCGGACGCGCACGAGCGCAGCGGGCGCCACAACCGCATCAACCAGAACGGCCCCGAGCAGATGGGCTGGCGCGCCACGGCGGTGGGCCTGAACCTGAACCGCGACTACATGAAGGCCGAGGCGGTCGAGATGCGCGCCTTCCTCGCCAACGTCTTCACCCGCTGGTGGCCGCACGTGCTGGTGGACACGCACACCACCGACGGCGCCGACTACCGTTACGACGTGACCTGGGGAGTGAACACCGGCCCGACGGTGCCGGGCGGCGTCGGGCGCTGGCTGGAGACCGCCTTCGAGAGCCGCGTCGTCCCCGCCCTCGAGCGGATGGGGCACCTCGCCGCGCCCTACATCATGTTCCGCGACTGGTCCGACCTGCGCAGCGGGCTGTGGGGCGGCGAGACGCCGCCGCGCTTCTCCACCGGCTACCCGACGCTGCAGTGCCGCCCCGCCATCCTCGTCGAGACGCACATGCTCAAGCCCTACGAGGTGCGGGTGCGGGCCACCTACGACCTCGTCTCCGCCCTGCTCGCCGAGTTGTGCGCGCGCCCCGGGGAGTTGACCGGCGTGGTGGCCGCGGCCGAGGCCGAGGTCGTCGCGCGCGGGCGCGAAGCGGACCCGGCGAGGCGCCGGGTCGTGCTCGGTGCGCGACCCACCGGCGACAGCACGCTCTTCGAGTTCAAGGGCCTGCGCCCCGTCTGGCGGCCGAGCGACATCGCCGGCGTGCCGGTGGTGAGCTACACCGACGCGCCGTGGGACACGCTGCTGCCGTACTTCGGCGCCGTGGCGCCGGGCCTCATCGTCACCCAGCCCGTCGGCTACGTCGTGCCGCGGGAGTGGACCAGGGTGACCGACGTGCTCGCCGTGCACGGCATCCGCACGCGCCGCTTCGCGCGGGCCTGGACCGACACGGTCGAGCAGGCGCGGGTGGTCGAGTGGAGCGCGGCCCGCGAACCGCGCGAGGGCCACTACGCCCTCGACGTGCGGCGGGTCGAGCCGGTGCGCCGGTCGCGCACGTTCCGCCCGGGCGACGTCTGGGTGCCGCTCGACCAGCGCTCGGCGCTGGTGGCCGTGCACCTGCTCGAGGCGCAGGCGCCCGACGGGCTGCTGCGCTGGAACTTCTTCGACACGGTGCTGGAGCGGAAGGAGTACGGCGAGGCCTACGTGCTCGAGCCGCTGGCGCGCAGGATGATGCAGGACGACCCGGCACTGGCGAGGGAGTTCCGCGAGCGGGTGGCCGCCGATTCGGCCTTCGCCGCCGACCCGCACGAGCGGCTCGACTTCTTCTTCCTCCGCTCGCCCTGGGCCGACCCCGAGCAGGCGCTGGTGCCGGTCGCGCGGGCGATGCGCGCCCCGCCCGAGGACGCGCTGGCGCCGTAGCCCGGGCGCGCGAAGGCCGGACGGATGCGCCCCGTCCGGCCTTCGTCGTTCGTGCCGCGCTTCAGCGGGCCAGCAGGTTCTCGACCTCCGTCACCGCCTTCAGCTCGTCCATGTGGACGTGCACCAGGGCGTGGAAGAACACCGGGTTGTCCTTCACCAGCGGCAGGATCCTCTTGTACGTGGCCGCCGCCGCCTTCTCGGTCTTGAGCGCCTCGGCCAGCATGGTGCGGGTGTTCTCGGTGTGGACGATGGGCGCCTTGTCGCGCACCGTGACCGCCTCGGCGCCCAGCGTGGCGACGATGTCGCGGACCTGCTTCGCGTGCGCGACGGACTCGGCCGCCTCCTCCTCGAAGTGCCCGGCGAGGCCGAGCGACTCGAGGCCCTTCACGTAGGCGGCGTAGTGCGCGTACATGGCCTGGGCGCGCAACTCCCAGCCCAGCGCCTGGTTGAGGAGAGCCACCAACTGCCGGTTGCCGCCGGTCTTCTTCGCTGCCATGACATCCTCCTGGAAGGCGTCTCGCACGCGCGAAGCGCGCGTTCCGCCGGTCGCTCGGGTCGTTCGGTGGGGACTGTGTAACCTTGGATACACGAACCCCGCCCCGGGATTCGTCTCGCGTGCAACGGCTTCCACGGGCCGGGGCGGATGCCCCACCCGCCCCCGGGACCGCCGGGACCGTTTCCCGCATCGGAACCGGGCGCGGGTGCTATCCTTGCCGCTCGGACGCCGCGTGTCCGCGCATCCGCCCACCACCCCCGAGAGAGGGAACCCACCATGCGCAAGCTGTTCCTCGTCGCCCTCGCCATCGGGCTGCTGGCCGCCGCCGGCTGCTCGACCCACTCGCCGGTCTCCTCCACCAGCGGCACCGTGCGGATCTCCATGACCGACGCGCCCGGGGAGTTCGACGCGGTGAACCTGGTGGTCACCCAGGTCGCCATCCACCGCGGGCTGCCGGACTCGCTCGAGACCGAGGGTCTCGAGGACTCGGTGAGTGGCTGGGAGATCCTCAGCGACCAGCCGGCCACCTACGATCTGCTCGCGCTGCGCAACGGCGTCTTCACCACCATCGCGCAGGGCCTCGTGCCCGCCGGGCACTACACCCAGATCCGGCTCAAGCTGGGCCCGGGCTCGAACGTCGTCGTGGACGGCACGACCTACCCGCTCACCGTCCCGAGCGGCCTGCAGAGCGGCTACAAGCTGGTGGGCGAGTTCGACGTCCCGGCCGGCGGCCTGGTCGAGCTGGCGCTCGACTTCGACGCGGCGCGCTCGGTGCACCAGACCGGCAACGGCCGCTACATGCTGAAGCCCACCGTGCGGGTGATGCCGACCCTGGACGTCGGCGGCATCCGCGGCACGATCGTGCCGGATAGCACGGCGGCGTGGGTCCACGTCATCGCCGGCGCCGACACCATCGCCACCACGATGCCCGCGCTGGACGGCTCGTTCGCCATCATGCTGCTGAAGGCGGGCGCCTACGACGTGGCCATCCACCCGGAGGCGGGCTACCGCGACACCACCCTCCTCGGCGTGCTGGTGACCGCGCAGAGCGTCACCGAGCTCGGCGAGGTCGCACTCACGCCGCAGTAGCGGTTGCCGCGAACGAACGAGGCCCCGGGGGCACGCGTCCCCGGGGCCTCCGTCTTCGCGCTCCCCTACTCCCAGCCCTCGGCCACCGCCCGGGCGTAGGCCGGCCAGTAGGGGTCGGGCCGCGGCTCGGCGAGGACCGTCGTCGCGCCGTCCGGCTCCGCGAGGCGCAGCGCGCCGGCGCCGGGGACGACCTCGCCCACCTCGGCCGCCGCGATGCCCGCGTCGGCCAGCGCGGCCAGCACCGCGGCCGCGCGCTCCGGCCGGGCGGTGGCGATGAGCGCGCCCTCCGAGAGGGTCCAGTACGGGTCGGTGCCGAAGACCTCGCAGGCAGCGCGGGCCTCGGGCGCGAGCGGGATGCGCGCGCGCTCGACCGCGAGGTCGTGCCCGCAGGCGCGCGCCAGTTCGAGCAGGCCGCCCAGCACGCCGCCCTCGGTGGCGTCGTGCAACGACGTCACGCCCTTCTCCCGCACGCCGGCGCGCACCGCGGCGCGGCAGTCGGCCACCACGCTCACCTCGGCGAGCATCGCCCGCGCCCGCGCGAGCCCCGCCTCGCCGAGCTTCGCGCCCAGCCGCCGGGGAAACAGCCACGCCGCGATGGCGGCGGCCTCGACGGCGCAGCCCTTGGTGACGAGCACGCGGTCGCCGGGGGCGGCCATCGCCGGCGTGAGGTAGGCGGACTCGTCGCCGACGCCCATGAGCGTGCCGGCGCCGACGATCGAGTAGTCGCAGCCCTCGTAGCGGCCGGTGTGCCCGGTCACCACCGCCACGCCCAGCCTCGCCCACTCGTCGCTCATGCCCCGCCAGTATTCCTCGAACTCGCCGTCGGTCAGCTGCGGCGGCAGGTTGAAGGTGATCGAGACCCAGGCGGGCGCGATGCCGGTGGTCCAGAGGTCCGAGGCGATGAGGTGGCACGACAGCCGGGCCGAGGCCTCGAAGCCGAGCGCGGGCACGACCGAGAGCGGATCGGTGGTCACCGCCATGACGCGCCCGGCGCCGAGCCGCACGATGGCCGAGTCCTGCCCGGCGCGCGGGCCGACCAGCACCTCCTCGCGCGCGGCGCCCAGCCGGGGCGCGATGACCCGCTCGAACTGGCCGGCGGCGATCTTGCCGAGCGCGCTCACTTCGCCGGGCCGCCTCCCTCGCGCCTGCGGATGACCAGCTTCACGATGCCGCCGAGTGTTTCGCCCTCCTTCGCGTCGGGCCCGGTGAGCCGCAGCGGGAACGCGTCGCCGGCGAGCGGCGCGCCGTCGAGGCGGTGCGCGACCAGCAGGCCGTCGTTGCGCGCCACCCGCTCGCCCGGCAGCACCACGCTCGCCCCGCCGGCGCCGGTCAACTCCACCTCGTAGCCGCTCGCGAGGTCGTCGGCGAAGGCGCCGGTGCCGTGCTTGCGGGCGTCGTCCACCCAGCCCACCAGCAGCCACAGCGGGACGCCGCTCCAGGCCCGGCCCGGCGCGTCCTTCCACGTGGCGCCGTGGCAGCCGGGCGCGGCGCCCGACTCGAACGCGGCCTGGTCGATGGTCTCGACGCGCGCGCCCTCGAGCGCCAGCGCCCACGGGCCGGCGGCCGCCGCGGCGACCAGCGTCACCTTCGTCACGTCCTTGACCGACAGGTGCGCGTCGGTGAGCGCGGCGCCCTTCGCGCCCACCACCACGGAGCGCAGCCGGCCGTCCCCGCCGGCGAGCGGCCTGCCGCCCTGTTCCCAGGCGAGGACGAGCGCGAGCGGCTCGTGGTCCGCGAGCGTGTCGCCGGTGGCGGGGTCGAAGGCGACGAAGTCGCCCTTCGTCACCTGCTCGCGCGTGTAGGTCAGGCGGTAGCCGTCGCGCGCCGTGACCACGACGTCCTGCGCGCCCCCGGCGCCGCCCGCCGCGGCGATGACGTCCGCGAGCGCCACGCCCGCGAAACGCACGGGCTTCACGATGCGCCCCGCGCTGTTCAGCGTGCCGGCGAGCCCGGCCGCGGGGCGGAGCTTCTTCAACTCGGCGAGCGTGAAGCTCCTCGTGCCCGCCGGGCCGCCCACCTCCAGCACCGGCGGGGTCGCGGCGCGCGCCGCGCGCGGGAGCGCGAGCGGGAGCGCGGCGAGCAGGGCGAGCACGGGGACGAGGGCGGACCAGCGCGGGCGGATCATGGCTCTCTCCGGGAGGGAATCGGGTCGGGAGCGGGGCGCGGGGCGCGGGTGCGCCTCAGTCCGCGTCGTCGCGGGGCAGCCGGCGCAGCCGCCAGGCGAGCAGCGGCGGCGTGAGCAGGGTGGTGACGGCCACCATGGCCACCACCGAGGAGTACATCAGCGGCGTCACCAGCGGCTCGCCGGCGATCACCAGGGCGGCGCCTATGCTGGCGAAGATGAGGCCGACCTCGCCGCGCGGGATCATGCCCAGTCCGACGGCGAGGCGGTCGGTGCGCCGGTCCAGCACGCCGAGCGAGCAGGCCTGCTTGCTCACCAGCGCGACCGCCACCAGCGCGACGGTGAACCCGAGGGCCGCGCCCGAGCCGAACACCGACAGGTCCACGCGCATGCCCATGAGCACGAAGAAGATGGGCAGCAGGAAGCCGGTGAGCGGCCCGAGCAGGGTCTGCACGTCCCGCCCGGCGGAGTCGCGCGCGCGCAGTTCGCGGTAGTGCACCTCGTCCAGCACCAGGCCGGCCGCGAAGGCGCCGACGATGGGCGCCAGCCCCACCAGCCCGGCCAGCCAGGACATCAGGAAGCAGAACGCCACCGCGAACGGGAGCAGCGCGCCCGCGCCCGGCAGGCGCGCGCCGAACTGGAAGACGCGCTTCGAGAGCTGCCGCCCCAGCACGATCGCCACCGCCAGGAACACGACGGCCTTGGCGAGGATGACCAGCACCGAGCCGGCGTCGAACGAACGGCCGGCCGCCACGGACACGACGATGCCCTTGATGACCGCGAGGACCAGGAGCCCGAGCACGTCGTCGATGACCGCGGCGCCGAGGATGATGCGGCCCTCGCGGCTCGACGTGCGGCCGAGGTCCGAGAGCACGCGGGCGGTGATGCCGACGCTGGTGGCGCTCAGGGCGGCGCCGATGTACCAGTGGCTGAGCGGGTGCTGCGCCGGGAAGAACACCAGCGCGACGAGGAAGCCCAGACCGATGGGGGCGACCACCCCGAGGGTGGCCGCCAGCATCGAAGAGGCGCCGACCGCCGCCATCTGCGCGAGGTTCGTGCTGAGCCCCACCTCGAAGAGCAGGAACAGCACGCCGATCTGCGCCAGCATCTCGAGCGCGGGCATCTGCCGCAGGCCCTCGAGGCCGTGCCAGCCGAGGAGCCCCAGGTTGCCGATGAGCACCCCGGCGAGCAGTTCGCCCAGGACCGGCGGCTGCCCGATGCGCGCGAAGAGCGCGCCGCCGAGCTGCGCGCCGACCAGGATGAGCACGATGGCCAGCAGCACGGGCATCATGTCCAGGCCGGCCACCGCCGCCGCGGCGGCCAGCGCCGGCTCCGGCAGGAGCAGGCCGGCGAGCGCGACCACGGGCGGGACGAGCCGGAGCGGGAGGGCCATGTCGGGTAGTTGATAGCGCAAAACGCGGGGCGGGTCGAGCGAAACCGGCGCGCCCCCCCCTTGCAACCCCATGACCACGTTCGCGCTGCGCGCCGCGTTCGTGCCCCGCCGCGGTGCGCCGGGACCGCACGCGAAACCTTTTCGCGCCTCGCTCCGTCCTACGGGGTGACGAGGGCGGCAGGCTCCCACGGACCCCTCGTCGAGGAGGCAGGGCGATGACGACGCGTGCGATCGACCAACTGGTGGTGCTCCAGCCCGACGGCGACCTGTGCGAGGGCGCCGCGTGCGACGAGCTCGAACGGGAACTTTTCACGCTGGCGGAGCAGGGGCGCCACGTGATCGTGGATCTCTCGGTCACACGCATCGTCACCGCCCACTGCCTCGGCGTCTTCGTGCGGGCCAAGCGGCTGGCCGAAGCGGCGGGCGGCGGCATCGCCCTGTGCGGCGCGGCGGAGCTGCCGCGCTGGCTGCTCGGCGTGACGGGGCTGGCCGGGGCGCTGCCCGTCTACGCCGGCCAGGCGGAGGCGCTGGCGCCTAAGGACCCGCCCCTGGTGCGGATGTACA
>CAZSQE010000044.1:0-10565 GCA_964608905.1 uncultured bacterium
CGCCGACGCCGCGTGGGTCCCGCCGGGACGGGCCAGGATGGGCGCGGTCACGTCCAGCACGGTGCCGGCGGACGTGCGGCGGTAGCACACGGCGACGTCGTCGTCGTCGGGGTAGCGGTCCGGCGCCCCCAGTTCGGGCCACAGGGGCCGGTCGAGGTTCCGCTCGGCCAGCATCGGGCCGCGCGCCGGGTAGACGGCCGCGCCGAGGACGTCGGGCTCGACGACGGCGCGGTGGAGCCCCAGGCCCAGTTCGGGCACGTCGCCCGCGGCGAGGGCGGGCAGGGCGCGCTGGGCCATGAGTCGGGCGATGGAGCGGGCGCGGGCCTCGAGTTGCCGGTGCTCGCTGTGCCAGGTGAGCGTGACGAGCAGCGCCTCGAAGCCGAGGCTCGCGAGACACACGCCGGCCAGGAGCAGCACGGTCATGCGGCGCCGCAGCCCGCGCGGTTGGCGCGCGATCCGGCGGGCGAGCGTGGGCAGGCGCAGCGTCATCACCCGGCCCCCTCCGCGGGCGCGCGGGACGGGCCGCGGCGCGGCGTGCGGGATGCAACCGCGCGCGGCGCGATGCAGTCCCGGCTGCGTGGCGTAGCTCCTTCGCGAGGCAGTGCCGACCTCCCTGTCGTCTCCGCTTGCGCGGCCCATGGGGTTGCCGATTGGGAGGTTATCGGTCCGGCGCGGGGCCGGGATGAGCCCTCTTTCGGGCCCCCTGGCGGGGTCTGGTCGGCCGGCTTGACGGTCTCTCGCACTCAGGGGGTGACAGGATGTCTGGGTGGTATTACCCTGTGGTCACCCGGCAAGAGACCGGGCCGGGCTGCGGCCGGTCGAGCACTGCTGCCCGTGCCGAGCTCCGCCGCCTGAAACGCAGGCAGGATGCGATGTCCAGGGAGGGACTCGCGTGCGCCACCCCGTCTTCGGCTTCCCACGCTGCTGGATGATTCTGGGCCATTTCCCCCGGGGTACGGCCAGCCGGCGTCGCTCCGGGCGACGCTTCCCGGCGCTCGCCGTCGGCGTGCCGGAACCGATCCACGACCGGCCGCCACCCAACCTCTCGTGGCGACAGCCGTTTGCGCGCATCGCGTGAGGCGCGCGATGCGGCTGGCCCGCCGCTTGCAAGATCCTCCGTCGAAACGTGTGCCCACTGCCGGAGCCGGAGCCATGAGCCCCTCACCGGCCGGGACACGCCACTCGCAACATCGCATGAAGCGCTGAGCGAGGCCGTCCACTCCGGCATGGCGCCGGGCAGCAGAGGTCTTCCTAGCGAAGAGGAGCAGACCACCATGTTGAAGCTCATCCGCAACTTCGTTCGTGACGAGAGAGGCGAGGACCTGATCGAGTACGGTCTGCTGGCCGCCTTCGTCGCCGCCGTCGGCGTCCTCGTGGTCTACACGCTCGGTCTGGACGACGCCATCCAGGGGGCGTTCGAGGACGCGATCGAAGCCCTGAACACCCGCGGCTAGTCGGCCGTACCCGATCCACCTCGTGCACGCTCCGCTCTGGGTGGCCGTACCGGTCATCGTCCTGGTGGCCCTGGCGACCCGGGCGGACGTGCAGTCGAGGAAGATCCCGAACCGGTTGACGGGCCCGGCCCTGCTGCTCGGGGTCGCGGCCCACCTCGGGCTCGGCGGTCTGCCGGGAGCGGGGAACGCGTTGCTGGGGGCGGTGGTGGCGGGCGCCATCCTCTTCCCCGGCTGGATGATGGGATTCACGGGCGCCGGCGACGTGAAGCTGATGGCAGCCGTCGGAGCCTGGCTGGGCCACCCGGATGGGTTCATCGCGGCGGTGGCGGCGCTGGTCGCGGGAGGACTGATCGCGATCGCCGTCGCCATCCGCCGGGGCATCCTGTGGCAGGCGCTGCGCAACGCCGCGGGACTCGTGCTCGCGCTGCTGCCCCGGAAGTGGGGGGGCTCCGCGGCCCCGCCGGTGACGGCGGGGGTCCGTTTCCCCTTCGCGCCGGCGGTCCTGGCGGGCGCCATCTTCGCGCTGTTGCGCGGGGGCTGAGTGGCCGATAAAGGAGACGGTATGGCTCGTCGACCTCGGAATCAGCGGCGCTCCCCGGAGCGCGGCACGGCGCTGGTGGAATTCGCGCTCGTGCTGCCGATCCTGCTCGTGCTGACCATGGCCGCGCTGGACCTGAGCCGGGCGTTCCTCGCCAAGAACGTCCTGCACCAGGCGGCCCGGGAGGGCGTGCGCCTGCGGGTCGTGATGCTGGCGCAGCCCAGCAGCGACGACATCGGCCGGGTCGAGGCGCGGGTCCGCCAGGTCGCCGGGAGCGCCGGCCTCGTCCCGTCCGCAATCGACGTCAGCGCCGTGCCCAGCGCCGGGATGAACACGGTCTCGGTGACGGCGCCCTTCCAGTTCACGTTCCCCGGGATCTTCCAGCTCGTGGGGACCAACCTCACGAATCCGATGCCACTCACCGCGTCCTGCTCGATGAAGCAGGAGTAGTTCAAGGAGGGACTTCGTGGCGGCGAACAAGGGACAGGCGTTCATGGGCCTGGCGGTCCTGCTGGGCGCAGCGGCCGCGATCGCGGCCTACTTCAGCATCACGGCGATGACCCGCGAGGGCGCCCGGCTGTCCGGCGGCGGGCTCCAGCCGGTCGTGGTGACGACCGCCGACCTGACCTACGGCATGAAGCTCGCCCCGGAGATGCTGCGCGTCGTCCGCTATCCCAAGGACGCGGTGCCGGCCGGCGCCTTCTCGAGCGTGGACTCGGTGGCCGGGCAGACGACCAAGGTGTTCCTCGGCGCCCGCGAGCCGGTGACCGCCACCAAGCTCTCCTCGCGCGGCGGCGGCCTCTCCATGCTGGTGCGCCCCTCCATGCGGGCGGCGAGCATCGAGGTGAACCAGGTCTCCGGCGTGTCGGGCTTCGTCCTGCCGGGCGACCGCGTGGACGTGCTCGTGACCGTGGAGCCGCGCGGCGGCGACCGCGACGAGACGGTGACCCGCACCATCCTCCAGAACATCGAGGTGCTCGCCGCCGGGCAGAAGACCGAGCAGGAGAGCAACAAGCCCATCTCGGTGCAGGCCGTCACCCTGCTCGTGGACCCCAGGGGGACCGAGCAGATCGCGCTGGCCATGCACCAGGGGGAGATCTCGCTGGCGCTGCGCAACCCGGAGGACCAGGACACGGTGAAGACCTCGTCCTACTCGACCCGGCAGATGCTCGGCGCCGCGGCCGCCGCCCCGGCGGCCAAGCGGGTGGTCAAGGCGGCGCCGAAGCCGGAACCGGCCAGGGCGGTGACGAAGAAGGAAGAGCCCAAGGTGCGCATCATCCGCAAGGCCCAGCTGTCGGAGACCCCGGCGGTGAAGGACACGGTGCCGACCCCGTAGCGTGGCAGGGAAGCCGTGAACACGTACAAGGAGGGAGATCCGATGTCGTCGTTCAAGCTCAGGGTTGCGGTCCGTCTCACCGTGCTGGCCGTCCTGGCGCTCGCCCTCGCGGGCCCGGCGACCGCCGCCGAGGGAATCCGGGTGGCGGTCGGACACGCGGTGGTGGTCCCCTCGGACGGGGAGATCCGCACCGTGGCCATCGCCGAGCCCAACATCGCCGACGCGGCGCTGGGCTCCGAGCGCACCGTGGTCGTGACGGCGAAGACCCCCGGCACGACGAACCTCATCATCTACAACGAGAGCGGCCGCTACACGTCGGTCGAGGTGGAGGTCTACGCCCCCGGCAACCGCCAGCAGGTGCTGCTCCACGTCATCGTCGCCGAGGTGAACGAGCAGGCCAAGCGGCAGCTCGGCCTCGACGTCATCGGCGCCGGCCAGAATGTCACCCGCTGGGTGGACGGGGCCATCGAGGGCGGCCTGTTCACCTCCAAGATCGAGAAGCCGTCCCTGCCGCTCACGGTCGGGCCCAACACGGACGGGATCCTGACCTACGACCGCAACGACGGCCGGCTTTCGCTGCAGGCCGCCTGGCAGGCGCTCGAGCAGAACGGCTCCATCCGCACGCTCGCCAACCCGACGCTGGTGGCGCGCAGCGGCGAGAAGGCCAGCTTCCTCGCCGGCGGCGAGTTCCCGGTGCCGGTGGCCCAGAGCAGCGCCGCGACCGCGGCGATGTCGGGCAGCTCGCTCATCGCCAGCGGCAGCGTCACCATCGAGTGGAAGGAGTTCGGCGTCCGGCTGGACTTCACGCCCACCGTGCTCGACGACAACACCATCGCCCTCAAGGTCGCGCCCGAGGTGAGCGCGCTCGACTTCACCACCCCGGTCCAGTTGTCGGGGTTCAGCATCCCGGTGCTCATCAGCCGCAAGGCCTCCACCTCGGTGGACGTGCGCAGCGGCGAGCACCTGGTCATCGGGGGACTCAAGCAGACGGACAAGACCAGGACGGTGCGGAAGGTCCCGTTCCTCGGCGACATCCCGTTGCTCGGGCTGCTCTTCAAGTCCACGGTCACCGAGTCGCAGGAGCGCGAGCTCCTGGTGATCGTGTCGCCCGAGATCGTGTCGCCGATGAAGGACCTCCCGTCCCTGCCGACGGACCGGCCGGAGAAGAAGAGGTAGAACGATGCGGACGTACCCCCGGAAGTCCCGTGCGCACGAGCGCGGCTCGATCCTCATCTGGGTCGCGCTGTTCGTGCTGGTCATGGTCGCCTTCGTCGCGCTCGGCGTGGACGGGGCGAAGCTGATGGCGACGCGGACCCAGCTGCAGAACGCCGCCGACGCCGGCGCGCTGGCCGGCGCCTCGATGTTCGACCCGGAGATCGGCGAGATCATCGAGAGCGCCGCCATCGAGCGGGGGCGCGAGGCGGCGGGGGCGAACCGCGCCTTCATCCGTGGGCCGGAGCCGGTGCTGGACGCGGCCGTCGAGGTCTCGGCGGACCGCAGGGAGTGCCGGGTGACCGTGACCCGGACGGGGGAGACGGCCATCGTCACCCACCTCGCCCACGTGGCGGGCGTCCGCACGCTGGACGCCACCGCCACGGCCACTGCCCGGATCAGCCAGCCGGACTCGGTCTGCGAGTACCTGGTCCCGTTCGGGGCCGTGCCCCCCGTGCCCGGGGGCTTCCTGACCGGGTGCGACAACCTCTACGACCTGTTCCTCGAGGAGCACGCCGGCCCCGGCAACTACCAACTGCTGTCCTACCCCGAGTGCCCCGAGGGGCCGTGCGGCGGCATGGGCTCCACCGGCGCGAACACGCTGAAGTGCCTGATCGTCAACGGCTACGCCTGCTGCGTCGGCATCGGGGAGGAGTTGGACGTCGTCACCGAGCCGGGGGGCAAGATCGGCAAGGTGCGTGACGGCATCAACGAGCGGTTCGACTCGGACGCCGTGCTCGACCAGAACATCTGCTACGAGCAGTACCTCGCCCGCGGCGGCAGCGGCCGGCGCGTGCTCAACGTGCCCCTGGTCGAGAACTTCGAGGTGCAGGGCCGCAAGGTGGCCCGCATCGTCGGCTTCTCGGCCTTCTTCCTGCGGGAGCGGGTGACGACGCAGAGCCTCACCAAGCGCGGGATCCGCGCGGAGTTCCTCTACGACGTCGTGCCGGGCGTGGGCTGGAACGGCTCCGGGACGTTGTTCGCGCTTCGGTTGATTCGTTGACGGAGTCAGGGAGACCCGTATGACCCAGATGCTCTCGCTGGTGCTGGTGGATCGCAGCGCGACCCGGCGCCAGCAGTTGCGGCAGGCCCTCGAGTCGGTGCCGGGCGTGCAGTTGGCCGGCGAGCGCGGCGACCTGCGCTCCGGCCTGGCGCTGGCCCGGCAGGTGCGGCCTGGCGTGCTGATGCTGGAGCTGGCGGAGCCGATCGACGACATCCTCGGCGCGGCCGCCGCCTTCCGGCTCGAGAGCCCGGACACCGCCATCCTCTTCACCAGCGAGGCCTACGACCAGGAACTGCTGCTGCAGGCGATGCGCGCCGGCGCCAGCGACATCCTGAAGTGGCCGCTCGACCGCGTCGCGCTGGGGCAGGCGATGGAGCGGATCGCCGCGCTGCAGCAGCGCAAGCTGGGGGGCAGCAGCCAGCGCCGCGTGTTCACCGTCTTCAGCAACAAGGGCGGCTCGGGCGTCAGCACCCTGGCCACCAACCTGGCAGTGACCCTCCGGCGGCAGACCCAGCGCGAGGTGGCGCTGGTGGACTTCGACTACCAGTCGGGGGACGTGGCGTTCTTCCTGCGCATCGACCCCAAGCGCTCGCTCGGCGACATCGTCGCCACCCCGCGGGTGGAGTCGGCCATCGTCCAGGACACCCTGACCAAGCACGAGTCGGGCGTCTACGTGCTGCCGCAGCCCGAGCAGCTCGACCGCGTCGAGGGCATCAACGCCGAGCACGTCGGCAACGTGCTCGACATCCTGGCCAAGACCTTCGACATCGTCGTGGTGGACGCGCCGCACGTCTTCAACGAGGTGTCGCTCGAGATCTTCGACCGCACCAGCACCATCATCCTGCTGACGGAGCTGAGCGTGCCCTCGATCCGCGCGGCCCGCCGCTCGCTCGAGATCTTCGAGAAGCTCAACTTCCTGGCCGTGCCGGACCGCGTGCGGGTCGTGGTGAACCGCTTCAGCGACCAGGGCGCGGTCACCGTCGGCCAGCTCGAGGAGACCCTCGGGCTGCCGGTCTTCGCCACCGTGGCCAACGACTTCTTCGCCGTCAGCGAGGCCATCAACCTCGGCCAGCCGCTCTGCGGCGAGAAGACCGAGGGTCGCGCCGCCCGCGACATCGTCGCGCTCGCCCACAAGCTCGTCCCGGGGGAGACCGTTGAAGGCCTGCCCGAGACCGTTCCGCAGCGCCGTCCCGGACGGCTGCGCCTGTTCGGAAGGGGGTAGGGAGCCATGAACCTGCGTCAGCGCCTGAACCACGAAGCCAACCACGCGGCAGCCGCGCCCACCCCCCTGCTCGGGGCCAGGGCGGCCGAGGCCGCGCCCGACCGCTACCAGGTCATCAAGAAGCAGCTCCACCGCGAGCTGATCGGCAAGCTCGACCTGGCCCAGCTCGAGAACATGGACGAGGCCGAGCGCCGCCTGCAGGTCGAGCGCGTCGCCCGCCGCATGCTGATCGAGGCGGACATCCGCCTGACCCGCGGCGACGAGGAGCACCTGATCACCGAGCTGCTCCACGACACCTTCGACCTCGGCCCGATCACGCCGCTGCTGCTCGACGAGGAGATCAGCGACATCCTCGTGAACACGGAGCGGCAGGTCTACGTCGAGCGGCTGGGCAAGCTCGAGCTGACGCCGGTGACGTTCCGCGACGAGGCGCACCTGCGGCTGGTCATCGACCGCATCATCTCGCGCGTCGGCCGGCGCATCGACGAGTCGAGCCCGCTGGTGGACGCCCGCCTGCCGGACGGCTCGCGCGTCAACGCCATCATCCCGCCGGCGGCCATCGACGGCCCCATCCTCTCCATCCGCCGCTTCCGCCGCCGCGCGCTGTCCATCGACGACCTGCTCGGGCTGGGCACCCTCACGCCCGAGATGGCGCAGTTCCTGACCGCGGCCATCGCCGCGCGGCTCAACATGCTGGTCACCGGCGGCACCGGCTCCGGCAAGACCACCCTGCTCAACATCCTCTCGCGCTACATCCCCGACGACGAGCGCATCGTCACCATCGAGGACTCGGCCGAGCTCCAGCTGCAGCAGCCGCACGTGGTGCGGCTCGAGACCCGGCCGCCCAACATCGAGGGCAAGGGACAGATCACCCAGCGCGACCTGGTGCGCAACAGCCTGCGCATGCGGCCCGACCGCATCCTGGTGGGCGAGGTCCGCGGCGACGAGGTGATCGACATGCTGCAGGCCATGAACACCGGCCACGACGGCTCGATCACCACCCTGCACGCCAACAGCTGCCGCGACGCCCTGCACCGGCTCGAGAACCTGGTGCTGATGGCCGGCCACATGCTGCCGGACAAGGCGATCCGCGAGCAGGTGGCCTCGGCGCTCGAGCTCGTCGTCCACGTCTCGCGCATCTCGGACGGCTCGCGCAAGATCCTCTCCGTGCAGGAGATCATGGGCATGGAGGGCAGCGTCGTCACCATGCAGGAGATCTTCCACTTCCACCCCACCGGCGTGGACGGCGACGGGACGGTCAAGGGCTTCTTCGAGGCGACCGGCATCGTGCCGCGCTGCATCGAGCGCATGCGCCTCGCCGGCATGGACCTGCCGCCCGAGCTGTTCGAGCGCGGCCGGCGGCTGGGCGGGGGGACGCGATGACCCTGTTCGTCAGCGCCCTCGTCTTCCTGGCGGTGGTCTTCGCGGTGGCGGGCGTCGTGCTCGGCCGCGAGGGCGCCGCCGCCCGGCAGCTGGGGGCGCGGCTGCGGCGCTTCGGCTGGCGGGGCGAGACGGCGGAGGCCGGCATCGAGCGCGACGTCCGCTACAGCTCGATCCCCTGGTTCGACCGCCTGCTGCGCGCGGTGAATCTGGGCGAGCGGCTCGAGCTGCTGCTCTACCAGGCCGGCATGAAGACGCGCCCCGGCGTCATCGTGCTGCTCACCGCCGTCTGCCTGATCGGCGGCTACGCGCTGGGCGTGGTGCTGTTCCACCGCGTGCCGCCGGCCCTGCTGCTCATGCTGGTGGCCGGGCCGCTGCCGCTCGCCTACGCCGCCTACCGCAAGCACGCCCGCATGAAGGCGTTCGCCCGCGAGTTCCCCGACGCGCTCGACCTGCTGGTGAGCGCGCTGCGGGCGGGGCTGTCGTTCTCGGCGGCGATGCAGATCGTGGCCGAGGAGTCCCCCGACCCGGTGCGCGGCGAGTTCGCGGTCACGGTCGAGGAGCAGTCGCTGGGCATCGACTTCCGCGAGGCGATGGTCAACCTGACCCGCCGGGTGGACTCCCTCGACCTGCGCTTCTTCGTCACCGCCGTGCTGCTGCAGCGCGACACCGGCGGCAACCTGGCCGAGATCCTGCACAGCACCTCGGCGCTGCTGCGCGACCGCTTCCGCGTGCTGGGCGACATCCAGACCTTCACCGCCCAGGGGCGGATGACCGGGACCATCCTCAGCGTCCTGCCGCTGTTCATGGCGCTGTTCATGCTGACCACCGCGCCCGACTACTTCCGGCCCATGCTGGAGAGCCCCTCCGGCCGGGTCGCCCTGATGGTGGCTGTCGGCATGCAGCTGCTGGGCATGCTGGTCATCCGCCAGATCGTGAAGATCAAGGTCTGACCATGACCCTCCTGATCGTCACCAGCGCCCTCGTCTTCGCGGCGGTCACCGCCGCCGCCTACGCCGTGTCCGCCAGGCTCGAGGCGGACCGGAACCCGGTGTCGCTGCGGCTGCGCCACCTGCGGGCCCTGCACGCCAGCGAGGCGAGCGTCTCCTTCGGTGAGCGCCCGCCCGCGCTGCTCCGCCTGATCGCCCTGCTGGGCGGCTTCCTGCCCGCCCGCGACAGCCGCGACGCCCTGCGCAGCGGCCTGGTGCGCGCCGGCTACCGGCGGGCCGACGCGGTGCTCGTGCTGCTCGGCAGCAAGCTGCTGCTCACGGTGCTGCTGCCGGTCGTCGGCTTCTCCGTCGGCGTGGCGGCCGGACGCCCGATCGGCAACGTCTTCCTCCTCACCGTGGCGCTGGCCGTGCTGGGCTTCTACCTGCCGACCCTGTACGTCGCGCTGCGGCAGCGGCAGGTGCACGACGAGATCCTCTACGCGCTTCCGGACTCGCTCGACCTGATGGTAGTCTGCGTCGAGGCCGGCCTGGGCATGGGCGCGGCCCTGCAGCGGGTGGCGGTCGAGATGCGGCTCGCCAGCCCGCGGCTCTCGGAGGAGTTGGCGCTGGTGAACCGGGAGATGCAGACGGGCATCTCGCGCACGGACGCGCTCCGCAACCTGGCGCGGCGCACCGGCGTGGACGACGTCTACTCGCTCGTCGCCATGCTCATCCAGACCGACCGGCTCGGCACCAGCGTCGCCGACGCCCTGCGCACGCACGCCGATTCGATGCGCACGCGGCGGCGGCAGCGGGCCGAGCAGCTCGCGCGGCAGGCCAGCGTCAAGCTGGCGTTCCCGCTCGTGCTCCTGATCTTCCCGGCGCTGCTCGTGATCCTGCTGGGACCGTCGGGCATCATGCTGATGAAGGCGTTGTCGTCGCGCTGACGCGATCCCGGAGTCGATTCGCTCCTATGGAGGGGGGTGACTGAATGAGCACCGGTTTCATCATCGCACTCGTGGTGGCCGTCGTCCTCGGTCTCCTGTGGTGGGCCCGCCGCCAGGCCAACCAGAAGAAGCGCAGCCGCTAGCCGCGCCGTCGTCCCGAGCCGTCCCGGCGGCGGGGAGGAGCCCCGCCCCGTCCTTCCGCGTGCCTTCCGGCCCGCGGGCCGCCCCTGCGGCCCGTGGGCCGTGCGCATGGCGTCGCCCGCGCCGGCGGGCCGGCCGGGACCCTTCGAGAGCCCGTGCCCTCGCCTTGCGGTTCATGAATGGCCCCGGCTAGAGTGGTTCCGTGCCCTCCAGTCCCCGGCGCCTGAATGCCGTCCCGGCGGTCGAGACGCTCCTGCAGCGCCCCGAGCTGGCCGCCACGCTGCGCACCCTGCCCCGGCTCGTCGTCGTCGAGGCGGTGCGCGCCGTGCTGGCGCGGGAGCGCGAGCGCCTCGCCGGGCGCAGGGCCTTCGTGCCGCCCGCGCGCCCGGCCGGCCCCGAGGCC
>CAZSQE010000045.1:0-10525 GCA_964608905.1 uncultured bacterium
CGCTACTCCGCGGCGCCGTCCGCCGTTCCGGCCACGGCCTCCGCCTCGCCGTCGCCGCCGTTGCCGCCGTTGCCGCCGTTGCCGCCCTCTTCGTCCTCGCTGACCACGCGCGTCACGCCCGCCACCACGTCGGGCAGCAGCTCGCCCTCCGTCGGGGTCAGGTTCACCAGGGTGACGCCCTGCGTGTTGCGGCCGAGCACCGAGATGCCCTTCACCGGGATGCGGATGAGCTGGCCGGAACGGGTGATGATCATCAGCTCGTCGCCGTCCACGACCTCCTTCACGGCGACGATGAACCCGTTCCGCTCGTTGGTCTTGATGGTGATGATGCCCTTCCCGCCACGGCGGGTGACCCGGTAGTCGGCGATCTCGCTGCGCTTGCCGAAGCCGTGCTCGGTCACCGCCAGCAGCGTGGCCTGGCGCTTCACGCCGACCATGCTGACGACCTCGTCCTCCTCGTCGTCGAGCGTGACCGCCTTGACCCCGTAGGACGTGCGGCCCATCGCCCGCACGTCGTTCTCGTGGAAGCGGATGGCCAGGCCCTTCTTCTTCGCCAGGATGAGGTCCTGGGTGCCGTCGGTGAGGATGGCCTCGATCAGGCCGTCGCCCTCCTCGAGCAGGATGGCGTTGATGCCGGCCTTGCGCGGGCGGCCGTAGGCGGAGAGCACGGTCTTCTTGATGAGGCCCTTGCGGGTGGCGCACACCAGGTAGTGCTGGTCGTCGAACTCCTTGACCGGCACCACCGCCTGCACGCGCTCGTCGCGGCCCATGCCCTCGAGGTGGTTCACCAGCGGGCGGCCCTTGGCCATGCGCCCGGCCTGGTCGATCTCGTGCACCTTGAGCCAGTAGCAGCGGCCGCGGTCGGTGAGGATGAGCAGGTGGGCGTGGGTGTTGGCCACGAAGAGGTGCTCGATGAAGTCCTCTTCCTTGGTGCGGGCGCCGATGACGCCCTTGCCGCCGCGCCGCTGCGAGCGGTAGGCCGCGATCTCCTGGCGCTTGATGTAGCCGGCGTGCGAGATCGTGATCACCATGTCCTTCTGCTCGATGGTGTCCTCGTAGCCGATCTCGCCCTCCTCCCCCACGATCTCCGTCCGCCGCGGGTCGCCGTACTTGTCCTTCAGGCGCTTCACCTCGTCGGCGATGATGCCGAGCATCTTCTTCGGGCTGGCGAGGATCGAGCGCAGCCGCTCGATGAGCTGGATGACCTCGAGGTACTCCTGCTCGACCTTGGCGCGCTCGAGCCCGGTCAGCCGCGCGAGCCGCATCTCGAGGATGGCGTTGGCCTGGATCTCGCTGAGCCCGAACTGCGCCATGAGGCCGGCGCGCGCGGTCTCCACGTCCTTCGACTGGCGGATCAGGGCGATGACCGCGTCGAGGTGGTCGAGCGCGATCTTGAGGCCCTCGAGGATGTGGGCGCGCTTCTCGGCCTCGGCGAGGTCGAACTCGGTGCGGCGCCGCACCACCTCGCGGCGCTGGCGGAGGTACTCGTCCACCAGCCGGCGGATGTCGAGCACCTGCGGGCGGTTGTCCACCAGCGCCAGCATGATGGCGCCGAAGGTGACCTGCAGCGGCGTGTGCACGAAGAGCTGGTTGAGGACGACCTTGGGGTTGGCGTCCTTCTTGAGCTCGATGACGATGCGCATGCCGTCGCGGTCGGACTCGTCGCGCAGGTCGCTGATGCCGGTGAGCCTGCCCTGCCGCACCAGGTCGGCGGTCTTCTCGAGCAGGCCGGCCTTGCTGACCTGGAACGGGATCTCGGTCGCCACCAGGCTCATGCGGCCGGCGCGCCCCTCCTCGACCTGCACCCGGGCGCGCACCTTCATCAGGCCGCGGCCGGTGGCGTAGCAGTCCCGGATGCCCTGGGTGCCGTAGATGATGCCGCCGGTCGGGAAGTCGGGGCCCAGCACGATGCGCATCAGGTCGGCGGGCGTCGCCTCGGGGTGCTCGATGACGTGGACGATGGCGTCGCACACCTCGCCCAGGTTGTGCGGCGGGACCTCGGTGGCCATGCCGACGGCGATGCCCGAGCAGCCGTTCACCAGCAGGTTGGGCACCACGCCCGGCAGCACGACCGGCTCCTCGCGGGTCTCGTCGTAGTTGGGCCGCAGGTCCACCGTGTTCTTCTCGAGGTCGGCGAGCATCTCGACCGCGAGGTGCGTGAGCCGCGCTTCGGTGTAGCGCATCGCCGCCGGCGCGTCGCCGTCGATCGAGCCGAAGTTGCCCTGCCCGTCCACCAGCGGGTAGCGCATGACCCAGTCCTGGGCCAGGCGCACGAGCGTCGGGTAGACGACGCCCTCGCCGTGCGGGTGGTAGTTGCCGGAGGTGTCGCCGGCGATCTTGGCGCACTTCCGGTAGCCCCGCCCGGGCGCGAGGTTCAGGTCGTTCATCGCGACCAGGATGCGGCGCTGCGACGGCTTGAGCCCGTCGCGGACGTCGGGGAGGGCGCGCGAGACGATGACCGACATCGAGTAGTCGATGTAGCTGGTCTTCATCTCGTCTTCGATCTGCGTGTCGATGACTCGTGTGCGGTCGTTCAGTGCCATGCTCGCGTCCCTGCCTCCCGTCCGGCGCGGGCCCCGCCGCCGGTGCGGCGATCGGTTCCCCTCAGCGCCAGATGCCCTCGAGCCCCGCGCTCACGAAGCGTCCCTCGGTCTCGTTGAACAGGCGGTGGTAGCGCACGTACGCGCCCAGGCCGACGTGCGGCCCGAGGTCGCGGCGCAGTCCCGCCGCCAGGCTCCAGCCGACGGAGCCCACGTGCCCGAGATCCCGGCCCTGCGCGTCGTCGTCGACGCGGTAGGCGCCCCAGGTGGCGCTGGCCACCGGCGTCAGCCCGAAGCGCGGCCGCGCGGTGGCGTCCAGCCGCCACGACACGCCCCAGGCGGCGCGGTGGGCCAACTCCACCTTGCCCACGTCGAGCGCGACGCCGGACTCGTCGCGCAGGCTGTCCACCCGCGCCCCGGCGTCGTCGCCGTGCACCATGACGCCGAAGGCGAGGCGCTCGCTCACCGGCCACAGCGCCGCCAGCGCCGCCGAGGCGCCGCCCTCGTTCGGCTCGCCCAGCACCGCGAAGGTGCCTCCCAGCGAGCCGGCCAGCGACGGGCGCCACGAACCGGCGGCGGCCGCCGGGACCAGCAGGAGCGCCGCCAGCGCGGCCACCATCCACCACCTCGGACCCGCCGACGCGGGCGTCGTTCGTCTCGTCATCATACGTCCAGGTTGCGCACCGCCAGCGCGTTCTCCTCGATGAACTGGCGGCGCGGCTCGACCTGCTCCCCCATCAGGATGGTGAAGATGCGGTCGGCCTCGACCGCGTCGTCGCTCGTCACGCGCAGCAGCGTGCGTGTCTCCGGGTTCATCGTCGTCCGCCACAGCTGGATCGGGTTCATCTCGCCCAGGCCCTTGTAGCGCTGGACCTGGACGTTCTTGCGGCCGACGCGCGTCAGCGCCGCGTCCCGCTCCCTGTCGTCGTAGCAGTAGATCTCCTCCTTGCCGCTCTTCACCAGGAACAGGGGCGGCTGCGCGATATAGACGTGCCCGCTATCCACCAGCTCCTTGAACTCGCGGTAGAGGAAGGTGAGGAGGAGCGTGCGGATGTGGGCGCCGTCCACGTCGGCGTCGGTCATGAGGATGACCTTGTGGTAGCGCAGCTTGGCGAGGTCGAACTCCTCCTTCACCCCCGCGCCCATCGCCGTGATGATGCTGCGGATCTCCTCGTTGGCGAGCACCTTGTCGATGCGCGCCTTCTCGACGTTGAGGATCTTGCCGCGGATGGGCAGGATGGCCTGGAAGCGCCGGTCGCGGCCCTGCTTGGCGGTGCCGCCGGCCGAGTCGCCCTCGACGATGAAGATCTCGCAGGTCGCCGGGTCGTCGAGCGAGCAGTCCGCCAGCTTGCCGGGCAGCGCGCCGCCGTCGAGGATGGTCTTGCGCCGCGCCAGCTCGCGCGCCTTGCGCGCCGCCTCGCGCGCCCGCGAGGCGGCCAGCATCTTCTCGACGATGCGGCGCGCCACCGACGGGTTCTCCTCGAAGTACTCGCGCAGCCCCTCCCCCACGATGCTCTCGACGATGCCCTTGACCTCGCTGTTGCCGAGCTTGGTCTTGGTCTGGCCCTCGAACTGGGGGTTCTGCATGCGCACCGAGACGACCGCGGTGAGGCCCTCGCGCACGTCCTCGCCGGTGACGCTGGCCTTGTTGTTCTTGGCCATGCCCTCGCGCTCGGAGTAGTTCACCAGCGTGCGGGTGAGCGCCGAGCGGAAGCCGATCAGGTGGGTGCCCCCCTCGATGGTGTTGATGTTGTTGACGAAGGAGTGCACCGACTCGGCATAGCTGTCGTTGTACTGCAGCGACACCTCGACGGCGACGCCGTCACGCTCGCGCGCGAAGGTCACCGGCTTCGGGTGCAGCATCTCCTTGTTCTGGTTCAGGTACTTCACGAACTCGGTGATGCCGCCCTTGTAGTAGAACTCGTGCGTCTTGCCGGCGCGCGCGTCGGTGAGGTGGATGCGCAGGCCGCTGTTCAGGAAGGCCAGCTCGCGCAGGCGGCCGGACAGCGTGTCGTAGTGGTAGACGGTCTCGGTGAAGATGCGCGCGTCGGCCATGAAGCGCGTGGTGGTGCCCGTGCCCCTGCGCCCCTTGGCGGCGGGGTGGGCGGCCATCGGCGCCGTCGGCTTGCCGCGCTCGTAGCGCTGCGCGTAGACGGTGCCGTCCTTGAGCACCTCGACCTCGCACCACTCGGCCAGGGCGTTCACCACCGAGACGCCGACGCCGTGCAGGCCGCCCGAGACGTGGTAGCTCTCGCTGTCGAACTTGCCGCCGGCGTGCAGCGTGGTCATGACCACCTCGAGCGCCGGCTTCTTCGTGGTGGCGTGCAGGTCCACGGGGATGCCGCGGCCGTTGTCGGTCACGGTGATGCTGCCGTCGGCCTCGATGGTCACGGCGATCTCGTCGCAGAAGCCGCCGAGGGCCTCGTCCACCGAGTTGTCCACCACCTCGTAGACGAGGTGGTGCAGGCCCCGCGTGCCGACGTCGCCGATGTACATGGCCGGGCGCTTGCGCACCGCCTCCAGGCCCTCGAGGACCTGGATGCTGGTGGCGTCGTAGTGATGGCCCTTGGCCCTGGTCCCCTCCGCCAATCCGGTCTCTCCCTTCTCCTCGCTCACCTGAGGATCCCTCCCCGGGGCACGACGAAACGCAGGTTCCGCACCAGGCAGCTGCCGAGGTGCCGGTTGATCCTTCGCATCAGGTCGGTCTTGAGGAAGCCCAGCTCGTGCATCCAGGCCGAGCCCTCGACCTCCACGTGGAGCACGCCGTCACGGAAGGCGACCGCCCGGGTGTGCCGGGCCACGCGCGCCCCCACGACCTGCTCCCACTCCCGCACCGCCCGCCACCCCAGCAGCCCCTCCTCGAGCCCGAGCTGCTTCAGGACGCGCGGGAGCACGCCCGCCAGCGACTCCACGCGCTATCCGCCCGCGTCCGGGAGCCGCAGGGGCATGATCAGGCAGAGCAGCTCCTCCTCCGCCTGCGGCAGGGCCCCCACCGGCTCGATGACGCCCGCCGACAGCGCGGTCTTGAGCCGGAAGACGACCTGCTCGGTGGGGAGGCTGCGCAGGATCTCGAGCAGGTAGCCGGCGTTGTAGCCGATCTCGAGCGGCTCCCCGTCGTACTCCGCCGCCAGCGTCTGCTCGCCGGCGCCCAGCTCCTGGGTGGCCGACGAGACGCCGAGCTCCTTCGGGCGCAGCGAGAACCGCACCTGCTTGGTGACGTTGTCCGCGTGCGACGCGACGATGTCGATCGCCTCGATCAGGTCCATCCGCCGCACCGTGAGAGAGCGCGGGTTGTCCTTCGGGATCACCTGCTCGTAGTTCGGGTAGGCGCCCTCGAGCAGCCGGGTGACGATCTGCACCCGGTACTCCCCCACCTGGGTGCTGAAGCCGGCCTGGTTGCGCCCGGCGGCGATCTCGATCTCGACCGGGCTGGTGGCCTCCTCGGCGGTGCGGCTCACCGCCTGCAGCGCCCGGGTCGGCACGATGATGCCCTGCGCCGACAGGCCCTCGAAGGCCCCCTGCCGCGTCGCCCGGGACAACCGGTGGCCGTCGGTGGCGACGAACGTGAGCTTCTTCTCGCCGCTCACCACGAGCACGCCGTTGAGCTGCGGGCGCGTCTCCTCGGTGGAGGCCGAGAACAGGGTGCGTGACGCCAGGCGCGACAGCGTGGCGCCGTCGAGCGCGACGTGGCTCTCCCCCTTCAGTTCGGGGATGCGCGGGAACTCGGCCGGGTCCTGGACCGGGAAGCGCGACCAGCCCTTGCCGTCGCCGTAGTCCACCCGGCACTGGTTGTCGCGCACGGCGAGGGTCAGCGCGCCCTTCGGCATCTTGCGCACGACCTCGTGGAAGTGGCGCGCCGAGACGGCGATCTTGCCGGCGCTCGCGACGGTGCACGCCACCCGGACGGAGGTGGTCACGTCGAGGTCGGTGCCGGTCACGCGCAGCCCGCCCTTGTCGGCCTCGATCAGCACGCAGCTCAGGAGGGGAAGGGGGCTCTTCGTCGACACCGATCCCAGGGCTCGCGCCACGGCGAACGCGAGGTCACCCTGCTGGATGGTCAGCTCCATGGAAGTCACTCCCTGACTGGGGAAAGCCCAAGTCCGGCCACGGTTTCCGTCGGACGGAACGCCGGCTACCGGAGGCTCACGTCGGAAACCTCCGCATCATAGGCAGAGCGATGGTCTTCCGCAAGTGATTTCAGGCCCGCGACTATGACTCTAACTTCTTGGAATACAACAAGAAGAGAACCAGTAGCCGTAGGGCCTGTTGGGGCTGTGGAAGGCGCCCAGGAACGAGCCGGAAACGACGGTCCGACAAGGCCTGGAACGGAGACCGGCGAATGTGGACAGACCCGCCGGTTGTGCACGGCTTTGCAGGTTCCGGGCCCGCGGCGGCCGGGTATCCCCAGCCTTCCACAGGTTATCCACACCTCATCCCGAGGCCAGCGTGGAGATGAGCCCGTTCACGCGCGCCGCGAACTCGTTATCCGATCCGACCAAGGCCGCCACCTTCTCGCAGGCGTAGATCACGGTGGAATGGTCGCGCCCGCCGAACATGCGGCCGATGTCCACCAGCGACAACTCGGTGAGCTGTCGCAGCAGGTACATGGCGGTCTGCCGCGGCAGGGCGATCGCGCGGGTGCGGCGCTGCCCGACCATGGCGTCGCCCTTGACGCCGAAGTGGTCGGCCACCAGGGCGACGATGCGCTCCGGGGTGAGCTGGTCCGGCTCCGGGTTGACGTAGTGCTGCAGCACCTCCTCGGCCAGCTCGAGGGTGATCTCCTGCCCGGTGAGCGCCGCCACCGCCATGAGCCGCACCAGGCAGCCCTCGAGGTCGCGGATGTTCGTGTGGATGCGGTCGGCGATGAGCAGCAGCACGTCCTCGGACAGGCGCACGTCGACGCCCTCCTGCTCGCAGCGGTTGCGCAGGATGGCGATGCGGGTCTCGAGGTCGGGGTGCTTGAGGTCGGTGACCAGGCCCTGGTTGAAGCGCGAGGTGAGCCGCGCCTCGAGGTTGGGGATGTCCTTGGGCGGCTTGTCCGCGGTCACCACGATCTGCTTGCGCGCGTCCCGCAGGGCGTTGAACGTGTGGAAGAACTCCTCCTGCGTGCTCTCCTTGCCGGCCAGGAACTGGATGTCGTCGATCAGCAGCACGTCCACGTTGCGGTACTTGTTGCGGAAGGCCAGCGTCTGCGCGTGCTGGATGGCGTAGATCATCTCGTTCGTGAAGCGCTCGGCCGACACGTAGTAGACCCGCAGCCCGGGCCGGCCGCCGAGCACCTGGTGGCCGACGGCGTGCAGCAGGTGGGTCTTGCCCAGGCCCGAGCCGCCGAAGATGAAGAGCGGGTTGTAGACGGCGCCGGGCGACTGCGCCACCGCCATGCAGGCGGCGTGGGTGAAGCGGCTGCTGCCGCCGACGACGAAGCTCTCGAAGGTGTGCCGTGGGCTCAGCTGGCTGTCGAGCCACGAGCGGGCCGCGGCGGCGGGCGCCGGGCGGGACTCGGGCGCGGAGGTGAGGACGGCGGGCGCGGGCGCGATGGGCTCGAGGGCGGAGAAGCGGACCTCGGGGTCCGCGTTCAGCACCTCGGCCAGACCCTGCCGCAGGGTGCCGAGATGGTACTCGTGGATCCAGTCCACGAAGAAGGCGTTGGGGACTTCGAGCTCGACGAGCTGGTCGCTGATGACGCGCGGGATGATGGGCTTGAACCAGGTGTCGAAGGCCTGGGGGCTGCCAAGCCTGCCGCGAACGGATTCGAGGACCTGCGCCCAGAGCTGGCCCGTCTCCTCCGACTGCATCGACTGGACGGCCATTTCAACGGTCCTTGCTGAAAGGTCGCGGGACTTGTCCACAGGGGACCGGGGTGCGCCGGCCTCGGCCTGGCGCGGCCCGGTGCCCCGGGACGGGGGAGCTTGTGGAGAATGTGGATGGAACTTGCCAACAGATGGAGATTTGGTTTTAAGTTGTTTGTTGGTAAAGACTTGCGACCAGCACGGCCTCCTTCCCTCCACACCTTTTCCACAACCCGCCGATCGGTCCGCCGGGGACACCCGGCACCACCCCGGGGCGAGCTGCGCGCGCGGGCGAAAAGCCGGTGCTTTCTCTGGATTTCGCGTGATTTGCCGTTCTCGAGCGGGCGGCCTGCAGGACGGTTCCCGCTCGGGGGTGGGCAGGCTAGCACCGCGGGGTGGGCGCCACAAGATTCATTTTGGCGCCGGGTGAAGCTCTCCAATGCGTTGCAGATGAATTAATTGTCGCAAACGGCCCACCCGTGCAGCGATCCGGCCCGGGCCGTCTCGACGACCCGGGCCGGACCGGAACCACCCGGGCGCGCGGCTCAGAACGGCAGGTTGACCCCGGCGGCGAAGGCCGTGTCGTCGTCGAAGTCGTCGCCGATGCGTATCTGCAGCTCGGCGGTGATGCGCACGCCGGGGATGGCGCGCAGCTCGGCGCCCAGGCGCAACGGCAGGGAGAAGTCGGTCTCGCTCTCGCCGCCCGCGCTCACGTTGGCGAAGCAGAGCATCGCGCCGGCGTAGGGCACGAGCGCGGACCCGCCCGTGAGCGGGAGGGTCCGGCTGGCCACGACCGACGGGCCCAGCCGGAGGCTCGTGTAGTTGTCGGTGGTCTCGACGCCGAGCGCGCCGCCCGCCGCCACGTCCATCGGCGCGCCCTCGCCGGCCCGCAGCACGCCGACGCGCACGTCGGCGCCCAGGCGCAGCGTCGTCTTGGTCGAGCTGCCCAGGTCGAAGCGCGACAGCCCGCCCTGGAAGCCGAAGTCCACGTTGGGGTAGAAGCTCAGCCGGAGCTGGGCCATCAGCCCGGTGGTGTTCTCGCTGAAGTCCACGTAGGCGCCGAACTGGCGCGCGTTCACGGCGAGCACGTCGGCGGGGGTGTACTGGCCGAACACCTGCGCCCCGGCGGGGGCGGCGCAGGCCAGGCCCGCGGCGAGCAGCAGGAGGAAGGAGAGCTTCTTCACGTGCGACCTCCGGTCCGGAAGGGTGGGGAGTCTCGGTTCGCCTGCGGCCGCACGGTCGCAAAACGCAGGACGCGCGGTCAAGTGGGCCGCCCGGCGACCGGGGGCCGCTCGTAGAAGGCCGAGGCCCACGCGGCGAGCGGGCGGAAGCCGAGCCGGCGGTAGACGGCGATGGCCGGGGCGTTGGTGTCGGCCACGAAGAGGCAGGCTGCGCCGACCCGCTCGAGCTGGCGCGCGCACAGCTCGGCCGTGCCGCGCCGGGCGTAGCCGCGTCCGCGCTGCGCCGGGGGCGTGTAGACGCCGGCGATCTGCGCCGCGTCGGCGGTGAGCGCGCCGAGGCTGGCGCGGAAGCGCAGCTCGCCGTCCTCGATCCACAGCCAGGTGTGGCCGCCGCGGCACTCGTCCTCGGCCCGGCGGGCGTAGCCGTCCGGGTCGCTCACCCGCGGGTCGTCGCCCAACTCCTCGGCGCGCAGGTCGGCGCCGCTGGTGTGGACGAGCGCGTAGTCCGCGGGCCGCGCCGGGCGCAGGCCGGGCAGGCGCTCGAAGGGCGCGAGGCCGCCGCGCGTGAGCGCCATGTAGGTGTGCGGCCGGTGGCACCGCGGCTCGAGCCCGGCCGGGCGCAGCCCGGCGACGACGGCCTCCACGGCGGCGCGGCCGCCGACGACCTGGAAGCGGGGCGGCAGGAGGGCGAGCCGCCCGGCGACCCGCGCGGCGAGCGCGTCGGCCACGCCGGGCCCGTCGCCCGCGGGCAGGACGGACCCGGTGGCGCCGCCGAGGTGCAGGAGCCCGGCGATCTCCCCGCCGCGGCGGGCGAGCCAGCACTCGTCGGGCGGCGCCTCCAGCCGGTCGCGCAGCAGCAGGGCGACCAGGTAGACGTTCACCACCGGGTCGCGGTCCAGCCAGGCGAAGACGTCGAGCAGGTCGTCCGGCGCGGCCGGGTCGGTGACGACGGTGGTGGGGCGCATGGGGCTGCCTCGGGTCGGCGGATGGCGCGGACGCCTGGACAGCCTAGCGG
>CAZSQE010000046.1:0-10464 GCA_964608905.1 uncultured bacterium
CGGCCAGCGCGGCTCGGGGAAGGGCAGGCCGAGCTGGTCGGCGAGCCCGCCGCGCTCGCCGCTCAGCACGGCGCGGGCGGCGGCCAGCAGCAGGCCGCGCTCCGCGCCGGGCATGCCCTCGCCGCGCAGCAGGAACACCCCGCCGGGACGGTGCTTCCACGCCGCCCAGGGGCCGCTCTCGAGCAGGCCCTGGAGCTGTTCGTGCATCTCGTCGAGGTAGCTGGCCGGGTGCTCGTTCAGGATGGCGACCTCGGCGTCGAGGCCCTTCAGCCGCCAGTACTCCTGCGCGCGCAGCACCTGGCGCACCAGCGACAGGTCGTTCTCCTCGACCACCCGCACGACCAGGATGGGCAGGTCGCCGGAGACGCCGTGCGACCAGAGGCCCGGCTGGCCGAGGGTGTTGTCCGCCAGGAACCCGGGCGCCGCCCGCAGCGCGTCGTCGTTCCACAGCACGTGCGAGGCGAGCTGCTCGTAGAGTCGCGCCTCGTCGGCCGAGATGCCGAGGTGGCGCAGGCGCATCTGGGTCTGGGTCGTGGCCAGGGCGAACGTGCGGGCGGCCGAGGCGGAGTCGTCGTACTTCTCGGCGAGCGCCAGGGCGGCCTCCCGGCTGGCGGCCACGCCGGTCGCGAACGCGAGGCGCACCTGCCCGCCCGGAGCGATGCGCACGCGCCGTCGCAGGCTCAGCACCGGGTCGAGCACCGCGCCGGTGGTGCCGGAGAGGGCGCGCCCGTCGAGGGCGAGCGGGTCCTCGGGCGTGCGCCCGCGGCCGAGGAAGCGCGCGCGGTCGGTCTCCCACTCGATGGCGCCGTGGCCGCCGCCCTCGGCGCTCAGCACGTGCACCGCCCAGAGCGGGGGCTCGTCGGGTGAGCGCGGGCGCCGCCCGCACAGCAGCGCCGAGCACTCGGGACGGTACTCGGTCTCGAGGAACAGCTTCAGGAACGCCGGGTGGGCGAGGTCGTCGGCGGGCCGGGCGAGCACGACCTCGACCAGGCTCGTCACCTCGATCTCGCGCAGGCGGTCGCTGCGGTTGACGAGCGAGACGCGGCGCATCTCGACGTCGTCCTCGGGGGAGACGGTGATCTCGAGCCGGGTCTCGATGCCGTCGTCCGTGCGGTCGAACACGGCCTCGTCGGCGCGGAAGCTCACCTGGTAGCGCTCGGGCTCCCGGCACACCGGCTGGTAGGCGGCCGACCAGAGCCGGCCGCTGCGCACGTCGCGCAGGTAGATGAACTGGCTGCCGGGATCGCAGGTCGGGTCGTCGCGCTGGCGGGTGACGGCCTGTCCGCGCCAGCGGCTGGCGCCGCCCCCGGCGTTGGTGACCACGGTGGTGTACTGGCCGTTCGACAGGAAGTGGGCGCTCGGGTAGAGGGTGTGCGGCGAGCGGAAGCGCCGGGGGGAGACATCGGGCGTCACCGCCTCGGCCCGCGTGGACTCGGCCGGGCGCGGCTGGGTGACCGGCACGAAGCGCGGCACGCGCTCCTGCAGCAGCGGCTCCGTGGCCTGCACGCGCGGGTCGGAGTGGAAGCGCCGCACCATCGGCGCGTCGAGCACGGCGTTGGCGAGCGCGACCAGGCTCATGCCCTGGTGATGGGCGAAGAACGCGCGCACGGCGTGGACCCGCGCGGGATCGGGCGCGGCCTCGCCGTCGACGTCGAGGGCCTGGCGCGGCGTGTAGTCGAGCGCCTCGTCGAACCCGAAGCGCCCGGCAGCCCCCTCGCGGGCCAGGTGGCGGAAGTTCGCGGCGGCGGCGGTCGGGTCGACCATGGCCGCCAGCGCGGTGGCGTAGGGCGCGATCACCAGGTCCTCGGCGAGCCCGCGCTTCAGTCCCAGGCCGGGGACGCCGAAGGCCTTGTACTGGTAGTCGCCGTGCGGGTCCACCACGCCGAAGGCGGACTCGGAGATGCCCCACGGCACGCCCTGGCGCCGGCCGTAGAGGAGTTGTGCGCGCACGACCGCGCGGCCGGTGTGCTCGAGCAGCGTCTCCGGGTGGCTGCGCAGCACGAGCAGCGGCATCAGGTACTCGAACATCGAGCCGCTCCACGACACCAGGGTGGAGCGGCCCTCGACGCTCACCAGCGCGCGCGAGAGCCGGAACCAGTGCTCCTGCGGCACCTCGCCGCGGGCGATGGCGATGAAGCTGGCGAGCCGCGATTCCGACGCCAGCAGGTCGTAGTACGAGGCGTCGAGGCGGCCCGGTCCCTCGGCGTCGGCGAGCCGGAAGCCGATCGAGAAGATCCCGCCCTGGCGGTCGTAGAGGAACTTCCAGTCCATGGCGTCGGCCAGCGCGGCGCAGCGGCGGGCGAGGTCCTGGAAGCGCGCCGGCAGGTCGTCGGGCGGGGCGGGGGCCGCCGTCCACCGGTCGATCGCCTCGAGCAGCGCCCGGTCCCACTGGGCGACCTCGTCGGCCGCGGCCCCGGCCGGCGCGCTCGTCGTGACCCGCTGCAGCGCCGCGCGCAGGGCCGCGGTGTCGGGTGTCGCGCCCCCGTCCCGGGGGTGCGCCGGTCCCGCTCCGGCGAGCCGGGTGCGGAGCGACGCGAGTCCGCGCAGCGCCGCGGCGCAATCCTGCCGCAGGGGCGCGGCCGCGTGCGCTTCGTGCGCGAGGGCCGCCAGCGCGTCGGCGAGGACGCCGGCGGTGTCGAGGAGGCCGGCGCGCAGCCGCCGCGGGTCCTCCGGTTCCTCCGCGAGCTGGCGCAGCCCGGCGGCCAGCGCCATCAGCGCCCCCGCCAGGTTGCCGCTGTCCACGGTCGAGACGTAGCGCGGGTTGAGCGGGGCCAGGTTGACCGTGTCGTACCAGTTGAGCAGGTGGCCTTCGTGGCGCTCGAGCGACTCGACGGTGGTGAGCGTGTCTTCGATCCGGTCCGCCAGCTCTCCGGTGCCCAGGTAGCCCAGGTCGTGCGCGGCGAGGGTCGCCAGCAGCCCCATGCCGATGTCGGTCGGCGAGGTGCGGTGGGCGATGCGCAGCTCGGGAGTCTCCTGCACGTTGTCGGGCGGCAGCCCGTGGTCCTGTGCCGTGACGAAGCGCTCGAAGTAGCGCCAGGTCCGGCGCGCGACGCGGCGCAGCTGGCGGGCGTCCTCGACGCCGAGCGCGAGGCGGCGCGGCACGACCGGCCGGCTCAGCCACCACGCGACCGCGGGGGAGGCCAGCCAGGCGGCCAGGAAGGGCAGCGCCACCGGCAGCGCGGCGTCGCGCAGCGACAGCACCCCCAGCAGGACGACCAGCGCGGAGGCCGGACCCGCCCACATCTCGGCGAGGAAGACCCGCAGCCCCCGCCTCGAGAGCAGCCCGGCGGCCCGCGCCGTGCCGGCCGCCGCGGTCTCCCACTCCAGCAGGCGCCGCTGCGTGAACACCATCCGCACCAGCGTCAGCACGATGGCGTGCAGCATGTCGTAGGCGTGGTAGGGGAGGAGCGTGACCTCGAGCAGCACCTGCACGAGCGCGGTCTCCAGTTCCGCCCAGACGTCGCGCAGGAACACGCCGAACGGCTGCTGCGGCCGCGGGCCCCGCGCGAAGTGGACGGCCGGCGGGACCAGCGGGAAGCCGAGCGCGGCCAGCGTGGCGAGCGTCCAGCCGAGCGGCGAGCCGGGCAGCCAGGTCCACGCCGAGACGAGCAGCGCGACGATCGCCGGCGCCACCAGGCTGCGGCGCAGGTTGTCGAGGATCTTCCAGCGGCTGACGAGCGGCAGGCGACTGCGCTCCAGGCCGCCGTGGACCGACACCAGCGGCAGCAGCCACAGCAGGATCTGCCAGTCGCCCCGCACCCAGCGGTGCTGGCGGCGCGCGTGGGCGAGCACGCTCGAGGGGAAGTCGTCCACCAGCTCGACGTCCGACACCAGCGCGCAGCGCGCGTGCAGGCCCTCGAAGAGGTCGTGCGAGAGCATCGCGTTCTCCGGCACGCGGCCCTCGAGGGCCGCGGCGAACGCGTCCACGTCGTAGAGCCCCTTGCCGGTGAAGCTGCCCTCGCCGAACAGGTCCTGGTAGGTGTCGGACACGGCCGTGGTGTAGGGGTCGACACCGGTGTGCCCGGCGTAGACGCGCGCGAACAGCGAACCGGCGGCGCTCGCCATGGTCACGCTGACCCGCGGCTGGAGGATCCCGTAGCCCTCGACGACCCGCCGGAGCCCGGGGTCGAGGCGCGGGCGATTGAGCGGGTGTTCGATCACGCCGATCAGCTGCCGCGCCACGTCCCGCGGCAGGCGCGTGTCGCTGTCGAGCGTGATGCAGTAGCGGATCTGCGGCAGGATCCCGGGCGCCCCGATCCGGACGGTGAAGCTGGTGTCCGTGGCGCCGCGCAGGAGCCGGTTGAACTCCTCGATCTTGCCGCGCTTGCGCTCCCAGCCCATCCACACGCCCTCGCTCGCGTTCCAGCGCCGCGCGCGGTGGAAGAGGTGGAAGCGGTCCGCGCTCTCCGGGGCGTAGCGCGCGTTGAGTGCCTCGATCCCCGCGATCGCCGCCGCGAGCGTCTCGGCCTCGCCGGGAAGGTGCTCGGCGGTCGCGTCGGGGAAGTCGGTGAGCAGGGCGAAGTGGATGAACGGATCCGCGTTCCCGAGCGCGTGGACCTCGAGGCGCTCGACCAGCTCCTGCGCGCCCTCGACCGTCGAGAGGAGGGTCGGCACGATCACCATCGTGCGTGCCGGGGGGGGCACGCCGCCGCTCAGGTCGAGTCGGGGCAGGGGCTGCGGCCGGACGGCGCGATGGACGACGCGATGGACGAGCGCCACCGCGAGGTCGCTGACGGGGACGAGCACGACCACCGCGACCCAGGCCCACACCCAGGGCGGCGCCTGCTCCATCCGCGCGACGGCCACCGCGAGCGCCACCCCGAGGGCCGTGAGCAGGGCGATCGAGCCGAGGTAGATGAGCGTGGCATGAGCGAAGAGCCCGCGCCGGAGGCGTTGCCGCAGGCACGGGTGGTGCGCCACGTCGATCTCGAGATCGCGGCGGCCGCTGCCGATCAGGTGGTGGCCGACATGGGCCGCGCTGGACTCGAGCCCCTGGGTCTCCGCCGCCTGGCGCGCGCTCTCGATGGCGCGCAGTGCGACCCGCACCTGGGCCTCGCCGGTGGGCTCGGCCAGCTCCTCGACCGCGTGGCGGTACCGGTCGCGGCTCTGGAAGTCCATGCGAACGTAGATCCCGGGCGGGTCGCGTTGCAGCACCTGCTCGATCCAACTCACCCGCTCGACGTACCGGTTCCAGTCGAGCGTGGCGCACAGTCGCAGGCTGGTGATGGAGTTCTCCATCGAGACGTGGCCCATCGCCTGGCGCTGGTGCTCGGCGCGCACCGCGTCCTCGACCGTCGTGGCGGCGGCCAGCAGGCGCTCCTCGAGCTGCTTCCGCAGCTCGGCGGCGCCGGCGCCGTACTCGCGCATGCGCTGGAGCAGGCGGTCCACGAAGGCGACGTGGAGGACCGCGGGGAGCGGCGGCAGGCGGCCGCTCGCGCGTGCGTTCTCGAAGCCGTCGAAGTGGCGGTCGGCCTCGAGCCGCCCCGCCCGGCTCTCGAGCAGCTCCTCGGACAGCCGGCGCACGTGCTCGATCAGCGCGAGCTTGAGCATGCTGGGCCAGGCCCACAGCTCGCCGATGCTGAGCGGGGCGACCGCCTGGTAGGCGTTCATGAACCGGACCAGCCGCTCGCGGTCGAGCCGGGCGTCGCTGTAGCGCAGCAGTTCCACGGCCATCGCGTAGACGCGCGCCGTGCCGGAGAGCTCGCGGGTGGCGAGCTTCGGGAGTTCGAGGTAGTAGCGCGTCGGCAGGTGGTGGCGGATCTCGCGGATCTCGCCCTCCACCAGGTGGAAGTTGTCGAGCAGCCACTCGGCGGCGGGCCCCATGGACTCCCCGCGGCGCACGTCGCCGGCGAGCAGGCGGTAGGCCTGGCGGAGCACGCGCGCGTCGTCCGTGAGACGGCGCAGCAGCCGGTGGGGGCCGCGCCGGGGGTGGCGCGAGAGCGTGAAGCCCGCGGCGAGGGCCCGGGCGCGCTCCTCCAGGCGCTCGACGCCGAGGAGTTCGCCGTGCAACGGGCTGGAATCGAGGCCGATGGGTCGGGGGCTGGTCCCGCCCGGTTGGGCGGGGGCGGGTCGGAACGGCTTGACGCGTACGACGGCCAAGGCGGGCCGTCCTTCCTGAATGGACCGTGGCAGACCCGCGGTCCGGAGTGAGGCGCCCGGCCATGCTAACACAGGTGCGTGGCATAAGATGGGTCGGGTCGCCAACCCGCGCCCCCCCCCTCGTCGTGGCCCGGCCCGGGGTCGGGGTCGACGGCCCGGCTTGCGTTTCGGGCGCGGATGGTGCACAGTACGGCTGTCTTCGGTTTGATTGGGATGCGGCCCGACGTTTCGATTCCGCCAGGGACAAACCCCCTGGCGTTTCTGTTGGGCCCCGTTCCGCCTCCCGGAGACCCGGTCAAGGTGACCGGCCGTAGCCGCCACGTGAACAGGCGGCAAAGCACAGGGTCTTCGGACCCGGATTCAAGGAGTTCCAAGTGGCTCGTGGCACCGTGAAGTGGTTCAACGAGGCGAAGGGGTTCGGCTTCATCACGCAGGAAGAGGGCGAGGACGTGTTCGTCCACTTCTCCGCGATCTCGGGCGAGGGCTTCAAGACGCTCGCCGAAGGCGAGGCGCTCGAGTTCGACGTCACGCGTGGGCCGAAGGGTCTGCAGGCGGCGAACGTCCGCAAGGCCTGACCGCTCCGGGTACCGCTTCAAGCCGGCGAGGCGGCGTCCCCTGCGGACGCCGCCTCCGGCATTCCCAGCCCGGGAACGCTCGCCGAGCGTGACGGGTAGACCCGAGACAGGAGCCCTGCATGTCACCCGCCAAGCGACCCAGCTACCTCAAGCGTCAGAAGGAGCAGAAGCGCCTCGCCCGCGCCGCCGAGAAGCGCGAGGCGCGCCGGACCCGCAAGCACTCGACGGAGACCGAGATCGAGGATCCCGAGGGCCAGGAGCCGGCCGGGATGGAGACGGACAGCAGCGAGGAAGCCGCGGTCTGATCCGCCGCCAGGGCCCGCCGCTCAGTCCTCCGCGACGAGACGGCGCCCGTCGTACCTGGGCGTGAGGACCTTCTGCGCCCGGACGTACCCGCTCAGGACGTCGATGCGCTTGCGGCCGGTGTCGACGCACTCGATGCCCTTGAGCCCCCACGGGGCGAAGTACGAGCTCGAGGCGCCCGTGTAGACGGCGTCGTCGCGCACGGGCTGGCCGGCGACCGTCACCTCCACCAGCCTGTCGCCCGCGACCCGGTAGGCGAGACCCGAGACGGCGGGCCGGTGCTCGGCGAGGATGCACTTGAGGTCGCGGCCGGTGACGCGGTAGGTCACGACGGTGTTGTCGAAGGGGTCCATGGCCACCAGGTCGGCGAAGGTGATGGGCCCGCCCAGGAGCGGGGCCCGCACGCCGCCGATGTTGTCCATCTCGACCTGCGTGCCGAAGGTCTCGCGGATGGCGTCGCACACGAGGTTGTAGTTGGCCTGGTCCCGGGTCCCGTCGGGCCGCCGCACGCTGCCGAAGTCGGCCGTGGCCTCGCCCAGCACCTCCTCGTGCTTCGCCGCGATGGGGCGCCAGAACGAGTCCACCAGCGCCGCGACGGCGGCGTCGGGCGCGAGCGCGCCGGTGACGGGCAGCAGCGCCGCCTGGTGCCGCGCCACGCGCCAGCGGCCCGCCGCGTCGCGGGCCAGGTCGAGGTCCAGCCGGCCCAGCTCCGCGCCCCAGTGGTGCGCCTGCACGACGATGGTGCCCAGGCTGTCGGCCGGGGAGGCCTGGAACGGCCGGAAGTACTCCCCGGCGGGCAGGCGCGAGTGCGAGTGGCCGCCGACGATGACGTCCAGCTCGGGCGCGCTCCCGGCCAGCTCGCGGTCGGTCTCGAGGCCGCAGTGGGAGATGAGGACCACCAGGTCGGCGCCCATGGCGCGCAGCGCGCCCGCGACCGCGCGCGCGGTGGACTCCACCGGCAGGACGCGGAAGGCCTCGACGGCGGGCGGGTAGTGGGCGGTGGACTCCCCGACCAGGCCGAAGAGCCCGACGCGCAGGGAGTCGAGCGCCAGCAGCGCCCAGGGCGCCGCGAGGGGCCTGCCGTCCGTCTCCAGCACGTTGGCCAGCAGCACGCGCGGCCCCGGGCCGCCGACGAAGCGGCGCACCTGGGCGGCGGTGTTGTTGAATTCGTGGTTGCCGAGCGTCAGGTAGTCGTAGCCGGCGGCGCGCATCGCCGCCAGGTCGGCCGCGCCGCGGTACTCGGTGGAGAACGAGGTGCCGTCGCAGAAGTCGCCGGCGTCGATCACCAGCACGGCCTCGCCGCGGGCGCGACACGCGTCGCGCACGTCGCGGATGAGGGTGGCGCGCCGGGCGATGCCGCCGATCTCGCGCTCGGCCCGGGCCGTCCCGTCGCGGCCCCGGCCGCCGGTGTCGCGGAAGGGCGCGAGGTGCCCGTGCGTGTCGTTGGTGTGCAGGATGGTGAGGCGCGCCGCCCGGGCCGGGACGGACAGGACGCAGGCCAGCAGGAGGGCGAGCAGTACGGTCGCGCCGGATCGACGGGGCATCGGGGCACCTCTCGGGTTCGTGGGGCGGCCGGGCTGGCCGGGGCGGCCATATTGGCACGGGACGGCGTGCCGCGCACGCCCGCGGCTCCCCGCGCGCGACGGGCGTGGCGGGGGAGCGGCCCGCCACGAGAGCGACCCGGGGCCCCCCGCGTGCGACGGGCGTGGCGGGGGAACGGCCCGCCACGAGAGCGGCCCGCGACTCCCCGCGCGCGACGGCGGTGGCAGGAGAGCGGCCAGCCGCGAGAGCGACCCGGGGTCCCCCGCGTGCGACGGGCGTGGCGGGGGAGCGCCCCGGGGCGACCTTCGGCCCAGTCCTTTCCGCTTGAATCGTGTCCGGGCTGGGCTAGAGTCATGGGGTACGGATACCGGGTTGAGGCTGGGCTGGCGGGTGCGCCCGCGGCTCCGGGTCCCCCCGGTTCGCGCCACGGTGGCAACCCGTCAGAAGGAGGTCCCCCGGCCCTCGTTGGTACGCCGCGCTTCACCCCCGTAGTGACCCAGCCTCCCGCCCTGCATTCCCAAGAGGTCGCCATGAAGCCGCTTCGTCTCCTCCTGATTCTCGCCCTGCTCGCCGGCAGCGCCACGCTGGCCCTGGCCGCTCCCATCGCCCCGGTGACGCCGCTCCCGGCCCCGCTTCCCTTTGTCGGCCAGGAGGGCGCGGTGGCGCTCGTGCCGCCCCCGGCCTGTCCCCTGCTCTACTCGAACACGACGAACCTGAACGGCTATTACTTCCCGGCCGGCGCCGGGGTGGAGGTCGCCGACGACCTGCACATGGTCGGGCCCGGCCACCTCTGCGGCATCGACATCGGCTACTTCAAGGAGAGCCTCGGTCCCACCAGCGCGGCGATCGCGTTCTACGCGAACGATCCGACGGACGGCATCCCGCCCTTCATGCTGCTGGCAGGGCCCTACGTGGTGAGCAACCTCCCCTCGGGAGCCCACGTCATCCACCTCGACCTCGAGCCGGGCGCGGGGATGCCGGACGTGACCGAGGACATCTGGCTCGGGATCAGCTTCAGCACCGACAGCACCGGGCTGCTGCTCTCCGACCCGCCCACGCTGGGTAGCAGCCACAGCGGCTTCTACTGGACGCCGCCCGGCGAGTACACCCCGCTCTGCAATGGCATGCCGGGTAACTTCTGCCTGGCCGTCTACGCCAACGAGTTCACGGTGCCGGTCACCGGCACCACCTGGGGCAGCCTGAAGCAGCTGTACCGCTGATCGCGGTCCGGAGCGGCTCGGGCGCCCGGCCACGCCGGGCGCCCGCGTGCTTCCGGCGGGCCGGCACCGCGCGGCGCGGGGGTCTCGATGTCCTACCGGCACCACACCAGCGAGCACCGCACGTTCGACCAGTGGCTGGCCGACTGTTCCGAGTGGTGGGACATGACCCGGGGCGAGGAGGCCTACGACTACCCCTGGCTGCCTTGGCGCTCCTGGTACGAGGAGGGCCTCACGGTCGAGCAGGCGGTGGACCAGGCCAACGTCCGCACCTTCGGGGGCTGACGCGCGGGTGGGCCCCGCGCCCGGGGGCGCGTGCTACCATCATCGTGTCACCGGCGCTCCCGTCGGAGGAGGCGCCCGTTCTCCGGAGGTCCGCATGCGGCTCGCGTCCCGTCCGTCCCTCGCCCTCGCCCTCGTCCTGATCGCGGCGCTGACCGGCGCGGCCGATGCCGCCGTCCCGCGTGGCGGCGGACCCGGCGCGGCACTGATCGGGGCCCTCCGCCCGCTCGAGCCGTTCGCGGTCACGGGCGTGCTCTACGACCGGGTGCTGCCGCTGGCGCAGCTCGAGTCGCTCGACGGCACGGCCTCGGCCCCCGTGGTGGACGCCGAGCGCTGGCGGCAGGCGTGGCACGAGCTCCGGCGCGCCTCGCTGACGCCGCCCGCCGGGCCCGACCTCGCCGCGCTCGAGGCCGGCGTACGGGCGGCGCGGCGGGAGGGAGTGGTCC
>CAZSQE010000047.1:0-10318 GCA_964608905.1 uncultured bacterium
CGACGGTGTTCACCGTCAGGGACACGAGGTCGATGCGGCGCAAGCCGCGGTGCAAGGCCGGCGCGGGGCCGGCCACGGCCGCGGCCCCGGCCGCCCCGCTGCCCTGGCGCGCCGGCGGCCGCGTCGGGGTCACGGTGGACGCCGCCGCGTTCCCCGACTCGGCGGGCACGACGCTGGACGTGTACCTGCGCGTCCCGCCCGGGACGCTGGCGATGCTCGACCGCGACAGCCTCGGGCGCGGGCGCCTGCGGGTGACGGCGAGCCTGCGCGGGGGCTACGGCGGGGCGAAGGCCCAGGAGACGGTGCAGGAGTTCGGCATCGAGCCGGCCGACTCCGCCCGCGGCATGGGGCGGGTGGTGGGGCTGCGGTTCCCGGCGCGCGCCGGCCTGCACCGGTTGAGCCTGCGCGTGGAGGACCTGCTCTCGCAGAAGACGGGCCTCGTCTACGCGGGCCGGCGCGTGCCCGAGTCCGTGCGGTTGGAGGGGGAGGTGCGCGTCCCCGCCGCCGAGGGCGGGCGCGAGCTGTCGGACCCGGAGTTCGTCTGGACCGCGCAGGCCGGCGGCCGGCCGACGACGTTCGAGCGCGGCGGCTACACCGTGCTGCCCAACCCCGAGCGGCTCTTCGGCCTCTTCGCCCCCGAGCTGCGCGCCGCCTTCTCCGCCCGCGGCGCTCCCGGGCACGCGTGGCGCTGGCGGGCGCGGGTGCTGGACGGCGCCGGCCGCGTGGTGGCGGAGCGCGAGAGCACCGGGGCCGCGGCCCGCGAGCTGCGCGGTGAGGTGGCGGTGGACCTCTCGACCGAGCCGGCCGGGGGCTACGAGCTGGAGCTGCGCGCCTGGCAGGAGGGCGACGCCGCGCCGATCGTCCGCCGGGCGCGCTTCAGCGTCGCCTGGCGGGTGGAGTCCTGGCTGCGCAACCCCCGCGACATCGAGGACGAGGCCCACTTCCTCTTCGAGGCGGACGACGAGGAGGCCTTCGCCGCGCTCTCGCCCGGCGAGCAGGAGCGCTTCCTCGACGACTTCTGGCGTCTGCGCGATCCGTCGCCGGGCACCGGCGTGAACGAGGCCCGCCTGACCTTCCTGCGGCGGGTCGAGCGCGCCAACCAGGTCTTCACCCGTCCCGGCCTGGGCAAGGGCATGTTCTCCGACATGGGCCGCATCTACATCCGCCACGGCGAGCCCAGCGAGATCGTGCACCAGGTCATCCCGGCCGGTGGCGAGACGGTGACCGAGCTGATCCAGGAGCTGTCGGCGAACGAGGAGCGCGCCATCGGCAACGTCCGCCTGGTGGGACCCGGTGCGGACACGCGCCCCTTCGAGCTGTGGATCTACGAGGGGCCCGTCGGCCCGCCGCTCTACGCCGACCCCGAGGTGCGGGGGCGCGAGCGGCGCGGGCGGGTGCTGTTCCTGTTCGTGGACCAGCTCGGGACCGGCGACTACCGGCTCCGTTACACCACCGAGTAGGCCCCGGCGGCCCGCCGCCCCGCGTTCTTGACCCACCCGGGGGCATCGGGCATATTCCGATGCCGTTCCACGACAGGGCCTTCCCCTCGTTCCGCCCGGCAGGGCAGGGAGTTTCGGCATGCGGCTGGGCATCCTGACCGGTGGGGGCGACTGCCCGGGGCTCAATGCCGTCATCCGGGCGGCCGTCGTCCGGACGGTGCGGACGTACCAGGACCACATGCTGGGCATCGAGGACGGCTGGCTGGGGCTCTTCGAGTCCCGGGTGCGCGACCTCGACCTGCCGGCCATCAAGGGCATCCTGCCGCGCGGCGGCACCATCCTCGGCACGTCGCGCACCGACCCCATCCAGCACGAGGGGGGCGCGCAGGCGATCAAGGACGCCATGGCCCTGCACGAGCTGGACGGCCTGCTGGTCTGCGGCGGGGACGGCACGCTGGCGGCCGCCGCCCGGCTGTGGGAGGAGGGGGTCCCCATCATCGGGATCCCGAAGACCATCGACAACGACGTGCCGGAGACCGACTTCGCCTTCGGCTTCGACACCGCCCTCGGGCACGTCGTGAACGCCGTGGACGCCCTGCACACGACCGCCGAGTCGCACGACCGGGTCATCGTGCTCGAGGTCATGGGCCGCAGCACCGGCTGGATCGCGGTGTGCGGCGGGCTGGCCGGCGGCGCCGACGTGATCGTGGCGCCCGAGCACCCCACCACGGTGCAGGAGATCTGCAACTACATCCGCCACCGCCAGGCGCGCGGCCGCTACTTCAGCATCATCGTCGTCGCCGAGGGCGCGAAGTTCCTGCCCGAACCGGACGGCCGCACGCTCGAGGTGCCGGAGCGCCGGGACAAGTTCGGCCGGCCGCGCTACGGCGGCGTGGGCGAGCTGCTGGCGAACGAGATCGAGGCGCGGCTCAGGACCGAGACGCGCACGGTCACGCTCGGCTTCGTGCAGCGGGGCGGTACGCCCACCCCGTTCGACCGCCTGCTCGGCTCGCGCATGGGCGTGGCGGCGGTGGACCTGGCGGCGAGGCGGGAGTTCGGGCGCATGGTGAGCCTGCGCGGCGGGCACATCACGTCCGTGGATCTGGCCGTGGTTCGACAGGGCCCGCGCCCCGTCCCCGACGAGCTGTTCGAGGCGGCGCGGGTCTTCTTCGGCTGACGCCGCGCGGCGCCGGCCGTCCCCAGACGTCCCCGGGGCCCCCCGGGGCACAGCAGAGTGAGAGGAGTCCCATGGCGCTCAAGGTCGGGATCAACGGTTTCGGCCGCATCGGCCGCCTCGTCGTCCGTGCCGCGGTGGACCGCGGCGTGCCCCTCGAGTTCGTGGCCGTCAACGACATCACGGATGCGCCCACGCTGGCGCACCTGCTCAAGTACGACTCCGTGCACCGCGTGTGGCCGAAGGCCGGGCCGGCGGTGGACGGCTGCCTCGAGGTGGCGGGCAAGCGCGTCAAGGTGCTGGCCGAGAAGGACCCCACCAGGCTCCCGTGGAAGGACCTGGGCGTCGAGGCGGTGCTCGAGTCCACCGGCAAGTTCACCGACCGGGCCGGCGCGGCGCAGCACCTGGCCGCCGGCGCGCGCAACGTGCTGGTCTCGGCCCCGGCCAAGGGCGGCGACCTGACCTTCGTCATCGGCGTCAACCACGGCGCGTTCGACAAGGCGAAGCACCAGGTCGTGAGCATCGGCTCGTGCACGACGAACTGCCTGGCCCCGGTCGCCAAGGTGCTGGACGACCTCGTAGGCATCGACAAGGGCTTCATGACCACGATCCACGCCTACACGAACGACCAGAAGATCCTCGACCTGCCGCACAAGGACCTGCGGCGCGCGCGGGCGGCGGGCATGAGCATGATCCCCACCTCGACCGGCGCGGCCAAGGCCATCGGCGAGGTGCTGCCGGGCCTCAAGGGCCGGCTGGACGGCCTGGCGGTCCGGGTCCCGACCCCGGACGGCTCGCTGGTGGACCTGGTGGTGAGGGTGAAGAGGGAGACGAGCAAGGAGGAGATCAACGCGGCGATGAAGGCGGCGGCCGCCGGCCCGATGAAGGGCATCCTCGAGTACTGCACCGAGCCCATCGTCTCCATCGACGTGGTCGGCAACCCGCACAGCTGCGTGTTCGACTCGCTCTCCACGAACGTCATGGGCGGCGACCTCGTCAAGGTCCTGTCCTGGTACGACAACGAGTGGGGCTTCTCGCAGCGCGTCGTGGACGCCCTGCTGATGATGGCGTAGGGGGCGGCCATGGGAGAGGCGAGAAAGGGGGTCAAGGACCTCCAGCCGACCGGCCGGCGCGTGCTCGTGCGCGTGGACTTCAACGTGCCGGTGAAGGAAGGCGAGGTCCGCGACGACACGCGCATCGTGGCGGCGTTGCCGACCATCCGCTACCTGCTGGAGAAGCGGGCCCGCGTCATCCTCATGTCGCACCTCGGCCGGCCCAAGGGCGGCCCGGACACCAAGAACAGCCTGAAGCCCGTGGCCGTGCGCCTCGAGCGGCTGCTGCGCCAGCCGGTGGCGTTCGCCCCCGACTGCGTCGGCCCCGAGGTCGAGGCCATGGCCGGCGCGCTGCAGGACGGCCAGGTGCTGCTGCTCGAGAACCTGCGCTTCCACGCCGAGGAGGAGGCCAACGACGAGGCCTTCGCCAAGCGGCTGGCGGCGCTGGGCGAGATGTACGTGAACGACGCCTTCGGCACGGCGCACCGCGCCCACGCCTCCACCGAGGGGGTGACGCGGTTCCTGCGCCCGGCGGTGGCCGGCTTCCTGATGCAGAAGGAGCTGGACTACCTCGGCCGGGCGCTCGAGGCGCCGCAGCGGCCGTTCGTGGCCGTGCTCGGCGGCGCCAAGATCTCGGGCAAGATCGACGTCCTCACGCAGCTGCTGGGCAAGGTGGACCGGCTGCTCGTCGGCGGCGCCATGATGTTCACGTTCCTCAAGGCGCAGGGGCGCCCGGTCGGGAAGTCCCTGGTCGAGGACGACCGGATCGACGTGGCGAAGGCCGTGCTCGAGCAGGCGAAGGCCCGCGGCGTCGAGCTGGTGCTGCCGGTGGACTGCGTGGCCTCGGCCGCGGCCGACGGCACGGCACCCGGGCGGGTGACCGCGCTCGCCGGCCTCGGGGACGCGGAGATGGGCGTGGACATCGGGCCGGAGACGGTCCGGCTGTTCGCCGCGAAGCTGAACGACGCGAAGACGGTGGTCTGGAACGGCCCGATGGGCGTGTTCGAGGTCCCGGCCTTCGCCCAGGGCACGGTGGGGCTGGCGCGGGCGATGGCCGAGCTGACCGGCCGCGGCGCCGTCACCGTCGTGGGCGGCGGGGACTCGGTCGCCGCCATCCAGCAGGCCGACCTGGCCGAGAAGTTCACCCACCTGTCCACCGGCGGCGGCGCCTCGCTCGAGTTCCTCGAGGGCAAGGTGCTGCCCGGCGTGGCCGCGCTGGACGCCGTATGATGTCCGCCGCCTGGCCGCGTCGGCCCCGGTTCGTCGCCGGGAACTGGAAGATGCACAAGACGGCGCCGGAGGCCTCCGCCCTGGCCCGCGAGTTGGTCGCGCTCGCCGGCGGGGCGCGCCCCGGCTGCGCGGTGGCGCTGTGCCCGCCCTTCCCGGCGCTGGCCGCGGTGGGCGAGGCCCTGAAGGGCACCGCCTTCCACCTCGGCGGGCAGAACCTGCACCCGGCCACGCACGGGGCCTTCACCGGCGAGGTGTCGGGGGCGATGCTGGCCGCGCTCGGGTGCCGCTTCGCGATCGTCGGGCACTCGGAGCGGCGGCACGGCATGGGGGAGGACGACGCCGTGGTGGCGCAGAAGCTGCGCGCCGCGCGGCGCGACGGCCTCACGCCCATCGTCTGCGTGGGCGAGACCCTGGCCGAGCGCGAGGGTGGGCGGACCGCCGAGGTGCTCGTGCGCCAGGTCCGGGCCGCCTACGAGGGGCTCGCGCCGGACGAGGCGCAGGCGACGGTCGTGGCCTACGAGCCGGTCTGGGCCATCGGGACCGGCAAGGTGGCCACGGTGGAGCAGGCCCGCGAGGCGCACCGCATCGTGCGGGCGACGCTCGACCGGGTGGTGGGGCCGGGCAGCGGCGCCGGCATCGCCATCCTGTACGGGGGCAGCGTCAACGCCGGCAACGCGGCGGCGCTGTTCGCCGAGGAGGAACTGGACGGAGCGCTGGTGGGGGGCGCCTCGCTGGAGGCGGCCTCGTTCTGGCGCATCATCGCCGCGGCCGGCTGAGGCCGCACGGGGGGCGGGCCGCGGCCCGCCCCGCCGTTTGACGGGCGCGGGGACGGTTGCTAGTCTTCCCCGCTGCTCCGGTCCCGTGTGGCCGGGGTGGACGAGGTCCTGCCGCACCGGAACGCATCCCCGAGGAAACCATGTACGTCTTCCTGATCCTGGTTCACCTGCTGGTCTGCATCGCCCTGATCGGAGTCGTCCTCATGCAGTCGGGCAAGGGCGGCGGGCTCGCGGGCGGGGCGTTCGGCGGCTCGGCGCAGACCGTCTTCGGCGGCCGCGGCGCCACCGACTTCCTCAGCAAGGCCACGATGGCGCTGGGCGGCGCCTTCTTCCTGCTGTCGCTGGTGCTGGCCCTGATGAGCTCCCATTCGAACCGGCAGCCCAGGAGCCTCATCGGCGAGCAGGCGCGCCGCGCCGCGGCGACCGCCCCGGCCCAGCCGCAGGGGACGGCGGCTCCCGGCCAGGGCGCCACGGCCCCGGCCACGCCGGCGCCGGCGGGCGGGAACTGAGCGGACCGCCGCAGCATCCGATTGCCCGGGTGGTGGAATTGGTAGACACGTACGTTTGAGGGGCGTATGGGGCAACCCGTGCGAGTTCAAGTCTCGCCCCGGGCACCAAACGACGAGGGCCCCGCGTTGAGCGGGGCCCTTCGGCTTTCCCCCCGGGCGCGGCGGCCGCTTCAGAGGATCTCGCGGACGAATCCCTCGAGCGTCTCGGCGTCGAGGTGTCCCACGATGCGCCGCACGACGCGGCCCTGCCGGTCGACGAGGATGGTCGTGGGCAGCGAGCGCACCGGGCCGTAGTGGTCGAGCATCGCCTCGCTCGCCATGGCCACCGGGAAGAGCAGGCGCTGCTTTCGCGCGAACTCCAGCACCCGCTGCGCCGGCCCGTCGTCCACGGACAGGCCGAGCACGAGCAGGCCCCGGCCGCCGTGGCGGGCCTGCAGGGAGTTCAGGACCGGCATGCTGGCGCGGCTGGGCTTCGACCAGGTCGCCCAGAACTCGAGCACCAGCGGGCGCCCGCGCACGTCGGCGGAGCGCAGCGTGCGCCCGTCCAGCGTGCGCACGACGAAGGGGCGCAGGGTGTCGCGCGGCTCGCGGCCGGCCGCGCCGGCGGGCGTCGGCCAGGGCCCCGCGACGAGCGGGAGTGCGAGGGCGGCGGGGAGCAGGAAGCGGAGCAGTCGGTCCGTCCTTTCGCGTCGAGTTCCGTGGGCGCAGCCGCGCCGGCGGCGTTTCCGCGGGGGCGTGAGACGCATGACTCTACCCGTTTCGAGTCGGCGCGTGGAGGTCCGCGGCGCGTTCTTGACACGGGCTTGAACTCGGCCGGGGTCTTCGTGCCGGCGAGTCTTGAGGGTGCCCGGTGCCTATGCTAGCGTCCGATGTCCAGCCGGCTTCGCGCGCAGGACGCCGCGCGGGACCGGACAACGGAAGCCGGGGCCCGGTCGGGCCCGCACACACAGGGAGCGTGGAACCCATGATCCTGGGTGACTTCATCCTGCAGGCCGGCGTCGGCATGCGTGCCTCGGTGCCCGCTCTCGTCGCCTCCTCCGGCCCCTTCGCCAAGTTCATCCTGCTGGTGCTGCTGGGGACCTCCGTCTACACGTGGGCGATCATCGTCGAGCGGCTGCGGCTGTTCACCCGCGTGCAGCGTGAGGACCGGGAGTACCTCGCCGCCTTCCGCGCGGCGGGCGCCGCCGACCCGGTGCCGATGACGCGCACGGACAGCACGCTCGCGCGCCTGGCCCGCGTCGGCGGCGCGACGCTGGCCGAGCCGGCCACGGCCGGCCTCGCGCCCACCGCTCGCTACGAGCGGGCGCAGCGCGCGATGGAGCGGGCGGGGGCCGACGACCTGACGCGGCTGGAACGGCACGTCGGCTTCCTCGCCACCGCCGGCAGCGTCTCGCCCTTCATCGGGCTGATGGGCACGGTGTGGGGGGTGATGAGCTCGTTCATGAACATCGGCGCGCAGGGCTCGGCCTCGCTGGTGGTGGTCGCTCCCGGCATCGCCGAGGCGCTCATCGCCACGGTCGCCGGGCTCGCCGCCGCCATCCCGGCGGTGGTGGGCTACAACCACCTGCTCGGCCGCCTGCGGGTCATCGGCAACGCGGGCACGGCGTTCGTGACCGAGTACCTCGACCGCCGCGCCGGGGGGACGGCGGCATGAAGAACGCGGTCCCGCGCGCGCCCATGGCCGAGATCAACGTGACGCCCTTCGTGGACGTCGTGCTCGTGCTGCTCATCATCTTCATGGTGACCGCGCCGTTCCTGCAGGGCGGGCTGGAGATCGACCTGCCGCGCGTCGCCACCCGCGGCCTCGACGTGCGCGAGGGCCTCATCGTGAGCGTGCGGGCCGGCGGCACGGTGGCGGTGGGCAACACGGTCGTGCCGCAGGCGCGCTTCGAGGACGCCCTGGCCCGCGCCGGCGCGGCGCAGCGGCCGGTCTTCCTCAAGGCCGACCGCGGCGTGCCCTACGGCACCGTGGTCGAGCTGATCGCCCGCATGCGGCGCGCCGGCGTGGCCTCGCTCGGCCTCGTCACCCAGCCGCCCGCCCCGGAGGCTCGCCGGTGACGCGCGGCGCCCTGAGCGGCTCGGCCCTGGTGCACGTGGGCGTGCTGGCCCTGGTCTTCGCCGTGCGCCAGGGCGAGCCGATCATCGTGGCCGGGCCCGACGTGGTGCAGGTGTCGCTGCTGGAGCCCGGGGCGCTGAGTCGGAGCCTGCCGTCGGCGCCGGCCTCGCCGAAGGCGGAGATGAAGATGCCCGACGTCCGCCCCGAGGCGGCCGAGGGGGTGAAGCTCGTGCCGCCGAAGAAGCCGGCGGCGCCGCGCGCCGAGCCCGCGCGCGAGGAGGCCGCGCCGTCCCCGACCGGGGCCGGGCTGCCCTACGCCCGCGTCGGCAGCGCGGGGCTCAGCGGCGCGGTGGGGGTGGAGTCGCGCGATTTCGAGTTCACGTACTACCTCATGCTCATCCGCAACAAGGTGGCGCAGAACTGGGCGCCCCCGGCCGGGCTCGAGTCCGGCCGGCCGGTGCGCGCGGTGGTCTACTTCAAGGTGGCGCGCAACGGCGGCGTGTCCGCGGTGCGGCTCGAGACCGCCAGCGGCGCGGAGTTCTTCGACCGGGCCTCGCTGCGGGCGGTGACGCTGAGCGACCCGCTGCCGCCGCTGCCGCTGGGCTTCCCCGGCTCGGACCTCGGCATCCACTTCGGCTTCGAGTACGCGCGCCCATGAGACGCCTGCTCACGCTCCTGGCCCTGCTCGCGCTCGCCGGTACTGCGCGCGCCCAGACGCGCGAGGTGCGCATCGACATCGCCGGCGGCGGCCGCCGCATGCAGATCCACTGCGAGCCGTTCGCCGCCGGCCGCCTGCCGGCCGGCGCCCCCACCGCGCGCCAGGCCGACGAGGTGCTGGCCGGCGACCTCGAGCAGTCGGCGGTGGTCCTGGTCTCGCGCGCCTGGGCGGGCCAGACGCCCTTCGACGTGCAGGCCGTGACCGGCGGGCGCTGGAAGGTGGACGGCGGCCAGGTGACGCTCGAGGGGGAGGTGCGCGACGTGCCGGCGCGCCGGCCCATCCTCGTGCGCACCTACCGCGGCCCCGTCGCCGAGTGGCGCTCGCTCGTGCACCGCTTCGCCGACGACATCGTGCTGCAGTTCACCGGCGAACCGGGCGTGGCCGGCAGCCGCATCGCCTTCGTGGCGAAGGAGGGCCGCACGAAGGAGCTGTGGGTCATGGACCTCGACGGGGCCAACGCCCGCCCGCTCACGCGCGACGGATCGATCGCCCTGTCGCCCTCGTGGTCGCCCGACGGCGCGTTGCTGGCGTTCAGCAGCTACCGCGACGGCGGCCCGCCGCACCTGTTCGTGGTCCCGGTGGGGGGGGGCCGCATCTACCGCGTCTCGGGCCGCGCCGGCAACAACACCGGCCCGGCCTACTCGCCGGACGGCCGCGAGATCGCCTGCAGCCTGAGCAAGGACGGCAACGCGGAGATCTACCTGCTCGACGCCCAGGGCGGCTCGCCGCGCCGGCTGACGAACCACCGGGCCATCGACACCTCGCCGGCCTGGTCGCCGACCGGCCGCGAGATCGCCTTCACCTCGGACCGCGGCGGCTCGCCGCAGGTCTACGTGATGGACCGCGACGGCGGCAACGTGCGGCGCCTGACCTACGAGGTCGGCTTCACCGACTCGCCGGCCTGGTCGCCGCGCGGCGACCTGATCGCCATGGTGAGCCGCACCGCGGCCGGCTTCGACATCCACGTCTGCGGCGCCGACGGCGCGAACGCCCGGCTGGTGGTGAGCGGCGGCAGCAACGAGAACCCGCGCTGGTCGCCGGACGGCCGGCACCTGGTGTTCGCCTCGAACCGGGGCGGCAGCTTCGCCCTGTACGTGTCCGATCTCGACGGGCGTCCGCCGCGGATGCTCGACACAGGTGGTAAGGTGGCCATGTCACCGGCCTGGTCGCCGTACCGGCCGCCCGCGACGGCGGCAACCCCGAACGGAACTACCCACACCAACCCCGGAGGAAGACCATGAGGAACCCGTACCGCACGCTGATCGTCGCGCTCGCCGCCGGCCTGCTCGTCGCGCTGGCCGCCGGCTGCGCCAAGAAGGCCGTGGAGGCGCCGCCGGCGCCGCCGCCCGCCCCGCCCGTGACCC
>CAZSQE010000048.1:0-10251 GCA_964608905.1 uncultured bacterium
CTTCCGGGACCTCGAGATCTCCGTGCCGACGCTGACCGTGATCGGCACGGACGTCTTCGACGCCTTCCTCGACCGCAACCGCCTGCGCGAGCTGGCCGCCTCGGGCGCGGACGACCAGCGCATCGCGGTGGCCCTGCAGCACGCCGAACTGCCGACCGAGCTGGCCGGCGACCTGTGGGCGCTGGTGCAGGGGGTGCACACGCCGCTCGCGGTACGCTCCTCGAGCCTGCTCGAGGACGCGCTCGCCCACCCCTTCGCCGGCGTCTACGCCACGAAGATGATCCCCAACAACCAGCACGACCCGCAGACGCGGTTCCGCAAGCTGGCCGAGGCGGTCAAGTACGTCTACGCCTCGACCTTCTTCCGCGCCGCCCGCGCCTACATCCGCGCCGCCGGGCAGCCGCCCGAGAGCGAGAAGATGGCGGTCATCGTGCAGGAGGTGGTGGGACGCCGCCACGGCCCGCGCTTCTACCCCGAGGTCGCCGGCGTGGCGCGCTCGTGGAACTTCTACCCCACCGGTCACGCGCGGCCGGAGGACGGGGTGGTGGACCTCGCCTTCGGGCTGGGCAAGACCATCGTGGACGGCGGCCGTACCTGGACCTGCTCGCCGGCCCACCCGCGCGCCGTGCCCCCGTTCAACTCGGTCGGGCACATGCTCGAGCAGACCCAGACCGGCTTCTGGGCGGTGAACATGGGCGCGCCGCCGGCCTACGACCCCACCACCGAGACCGAGTACCTGGTGCACGCCAGCGTGGCCGCCGCCGAGGAGGACGGCACGCTGGCCCAGGTCGCCTCGACCTACGACGCCGAGTCGGACCGCCTCGTGATGGGCACCGGCCCGCGCGGCCCGCGCGTGCTCGACTTCGCCCCGCTGCTGCGGCTGGACCAGTGGCCGGTGGCCGAGGCGCTGCGCGGGCTGCTGCCGCTCTTCGCCGGGCGCGCCGGCGCGCCGGTGGAGATCGAGTTCGCCCTCACCCTGCCGGTCGAGGACGGCCACCCGGCCCGGCTCGGCTTCCTGCAGGTGCGGCCCATGCTCGTGAGCGCCGACCTCGTCGAGGTCGGCGACGGCGACCTGGCCGACCCGCGCGCCGTCGTCCGCTCGGACCACGTCATGGGCAACGGCGCCGTCGAGGGCATCCGCGACGTGGTCTACGTGCGGCCCGGGCGCTTCGAGGCGCGCCACACCCCGGCCATCGCCGCCGAGGTCGACGAGCTCAACCGGGGCCTGGTCGAGGCCGGCCGGCCCTACCTGCTGATCGGGTTCGGGCGCTGGGGCAGCGCCGACCCCTGGCTCGGCATCCCGGTGGAGTGGTCGCAGATCGCCGGCGCGCGCGTCATCGTCGAGGCCGGCCTGCCCACCATGAACGTGGACATGAGCCAGGGGGCCCATTTCTTCCACAACCTCCTGAGCTTCCGCGTGGCATACTTCTCCGTGCCACAGCGCGAGCCCGACGGCGGACCCCCCGCCATCGACTGGGACTGGCTGGACCGGCTGCCGGCCCGGCACGAGACCGGCTTCCTGCGGCACGTGGAGGTCCCCGCGCCGTTGCGCATCCGGGTGGACGGACGCCGCGGCCGCGGCGTCGTGCTCCGGGCCGAGGAGGAACACGCATGAGCGAGCCGCGCCCCGTGGACGAGGTGCTGCGGGCACTGCAGGAGCGGGCCAAGGAGCTCAACTGCCTCTACCGCATCGACGAGATCCTGCGCGACGCGGACCGGCCCGTCGAGGAGATGCTGCGCGCCGTGGCCGAGGCCCTGCCGATCGGCTGGCAGTACCCGGCCCAGTGCGTCGCGCACGTGGTCCTGCGCGGCCGCGACCTGCACCCGGCGCGCTTCCAGGAGACGCCGTGGCGGCTGTCCGCACCCATCGTCGTCGTCGGCGAGAGCATCGGCGAGATCTGCGTCCACTACACCGAGGAGATGCCCGCGGCCGACGAGGGCCCGTTCCTCAAGGAGGAGCGCCGCCTCCTCGACGCCGTGGCCGGTCGGCTGGGCCAGGCCGTCCTGCAGCGCGAGCTGACCGAGGGCATCGCGCGCGGCGACCAGGTCGGACCGGAGACCGGGCCGGCGCCGCGCCGGGACTGGCGCGTCATCCTCGACCTCGTGCAGAGCACGGACCAGAACCTCTACCACCAGATCGCGCGGAAGATGCTGAACCACCTGGCGTGGAGCGGCACCGAGGAGGCCCAGCAGCTCCTGCTCGGCCTGTCCGGCCCGCTCGAGGAGGACGCCGAGCCCGGGGACGAGAACCGGCCGACGCGGCGCAACGAGCCGATGGACGCCGACGTCTTCAGCGCCGCGGTCTTCCGCGTGGCCGCCGAGCACCTGAGCGAACACGAGCTGTTCACCACGCTGCAGACCTGGATCCAGGAGGACCGGCTCAACTTCCTGGTCGTGGCGCTGGAGAGCTCCGACACCACCCTGCCCGAGATCGCCAATGCCCTCGAGCGCTACCAGGGCACCGGGGTGGACGCCCGCGACGTCTCCCCCGCCATGCACATCGGGCTCAAGGTCTCGCTCATCCGCCGCCTGCTCACCGACAGCCCGGAGGTGATCAACACCTGCCGGCGCTGCCTCGAGCTCGAGGACTTCGTGGACCTGGTCGGGCACACCATCCTGCTGCCCAAGAGCCACGGCCGCGTCGGCGGCAAGGGCAGCGGCCTGTTCCTCGCCCAGCACGTCCTGAGCCGCGCCAGCAAGAGCCGCGAGCTGCTCGACGGCCTGCGCGTGCCCAAGACCTGGTACCTGCCCTCCGACGGCATCGTGCAGTTCCTCGCCTACAACGACCTCGACGAGGTCTACAACTGGAAGTACCGCGACCTCGACGAGATCCGCCACGAGTACCCGCACATGCTGCAGGTCTTCAAGAGCGCGCGCTTCCCGGCGGAGTTCGTGCAGGGGCTGTCGAACGCACTCGACGACCTGGGCGACCGGCCGCTCATCGTGCGCAGCTCCAGCCTGCTCGAGGACCGCGCCGGCTCGGCCTTCTCGGGCAAGTACAAGAGCCTGTTCCTCGCCAACCAGGGCCGCAAGGCCGACCGGCTGGCGGCCCTGCTCGACGCCGTGGCCGAGGTCTACGGCTCGGTCTTCGGCCCCGACCCCATCCAGTACCGCGCCGAGCGCGGGCTGCTCGAGTACCACGAGGAGATGGGGGTCATGATCCAGGAGGTCGTCGGCACCCGCGTCGGGCGCTACTTCCTCCCCGCCTTCGCCGGCGTGGGCTTCAGCCACAACGAGTTCCGCTGGTCGCCGCGCATCCGCCGCGACGACGGCCTGCTGCGGCTGGTGCCCGGCCTCGGCACCCGGGCGGTGGACCGGCTGACCGACGACTACCCGGTGCTGGTCGCCCCCGGCCAGCCCGGACTGCGCGTCAACAGCACGCCGGAGGAGGTCTACCGCTACTCGCCCCGCAAGGTCGACGTCATCAACCTCGAGACCAACTCGTTCGAGACCGTGGACCGCCACACCCTGCTGCGCGAGGTCGGCCACGAGCTGCCCGGCCTGACGCGGCTGGTCTCGCTCTACGAGCACGACATGCTGCGGCGGCCCGGCGGGCTCGACCTGCGCTTCGAGAAGGACGACCTCGTCTTCACCTTCGAGGGCCTGCTCTCGCACACGAACTTCCTCGCCCGCATGCAGGCCATCCTCAAGGAGCTGCGCGACGCGCTGGGCATGCCGGTGGACATCGAGTTCGCCTCGGACGGGCGTGACCTCTACCTGCTGCAGTGCCGGCCGCAGAGCCACGGGCCCGACACCGCGCCCGCGCCCATCCCGCGCGACCTGCCGCGCGAGCGCGTCGTGTTCTCGGCCCACCGCTACGTCTCGAACGGCACCGTGCCCGACATCACACACGTCGTCTACGTGGACCCCGAGGGCTACAGCGAGCTGGGCGACCTCGCCGAGCTGCGCGACGTCGGCCGGGCGGTCGGCAGCCTGAACGACATCCTGCCCAAGCGCCGGTTCATCCTCATGGGGCCCGGCCGCTGGGGCAGCCGCGGCGACATCAAGCTCGGCGTCTCGGTCACCTACTCGGACATCAGCAACAGCGCCGTGCTGGTCGAGATCGCCCGCAAGAAGGGCAACTACGTGCCCGACCTCTCCTTCGGCACGCACTTCTTCCAGGACCTGGTCGAGTCCGGCATCCGCTACCTGCCGCTCTACCCCGACGACGAGGGCGTGGTGTTCAACCTCGCCTTCCTGGCCCGCTCCGAGAACGTGCTGGCCACCCTGCTGCCCGAGTTCGCCCACCTCGCCGGCGTGGTGCGGGTCATCGAGGTCCCGGCCGTCACCGGGGGCCAGGTGCTGCGCGTGCTCATGAACGCCGACCTGGACGAGGCGGTGGCGGTGCTGGCCCCCCCGGGGACCGCCATCGACAGCGCGCTGCCGCCGCTGCCCGGCCCGGCGGCCCGGCCGGCCGAGGACCACTGGCGCTGGCGCCTGCGCATGGCGCAGCGCATCGCCACCGACCTCGCGCCGGGGCGCTTCGGGGTGCAGGGCATGTACGTCTTCGGCAGCGTAAAGAACGCCTCGGCCGGCCCGGGCAGCGACCTCGACCTCATCGTGCACTTCCGCGGCTCCGAGGAGGACCGCCGCGCGCTCGAGCTGTGGCTCGAGGGCTGGAGCCTGTGCCTGGCGGAGATGAACTTCCTGCGCAGCGGCTACCGCAGCGAGGGCCTGCTCGACGTGCACGTCGTCACCGACGAGGACATCGAGAAGCAGACCAGCTTCGCCGCCAAGATCGGCGCCGTCACCGACGCGGCGCGCCCCCTGCGCATGGGCCCGGGAGACCCGCCGGGCTAGCTGTGGAGTCTCGGGAGGTCGTTGGCAGGGGCAACCAGTCATCCGCGGTCCTGATGTCGGAGGTCGGGTGGTGTCTGACGCCATTCCAACCCACAGCCAAGAGCCCCGGATGGACCTCCAATGTGGAGCACGGACGCCGCCCCGTGGTCAAGCCCTCCTGATTGAGCGCGTGACGGCAAAGGGCGGGATGGTCGGCCGGGCAGCCCACGCCGGCAGCATCAGGTACCTGGCCGCACACGAGTGGCTGGCCCGCCATCGCGCCGCGGGTGTGGCCGGCATGGCCAACCGTCCTCCGCGACCGCGGCGCATGCCCCGGCTCACCCCGGCCGAGTGGTGCCAGCCGACGCTGGAGCCAGAGCGGTCCCGGCTGACGGGGGCGCGGATTGCCACGCGGTTGCGGTGGCCGCGGTCCACGGTGACGTGGGGGCTGCTCAGCGCGTCTCGGCGGCCTTGAGCACGATGGGCGCAAGCTCGAGGGCACGCACGCGCAGGAAGAAGTCGCGGACATCGGCGAAGCGCTCTGGCGGGATGTCCGTGCGGTGGACAGTCAGCCGACGCTCGAGGAGGAGCGTGTCTGTGTTCACCTCGCACTGCAGGCGATAGCTCGCAAAGGACATCTCGATCGAAGCGGAACTGGGGCATTCCTCGATTGCGAATCCCTCGGGTAGCCGCAGGCGCGTGACTTCCTCCCGGGCCACCGGCCTGAGCCGCACGGGCAGGCGCCGTGGGCCGTCGCCGAAGTTCACGTGCTCGCGCCGCGCCACAAGCGCCGGCCGAAACGTGAGCAGCCCCCTGCCGACCTGCGTGGCAAAGTGTGGTGCCTCGAAATCGAACTCGAGCCGGAACTCGCTGGAATCGACATCGTCCCGCGGGCGGACACCCGTGACGTGAGCGCCTCCCACCGACTCCGACACCCGGGCCTCAAGGGTGCGCAGGTACGCGGCTGCCGCGGACATCCTGTACAGATGCCGCTCCCGACTGGCATCCTCACCGACTGAACGCTCTGCTACCGTCGCGCGCACGGAGCCATCGGCCGCGATCTGCCCCCGCACCTCGCGCCGGAGCACGTTCAGGGTGGCTCCACCACCAGGCACGCGCACCAGCACCGAGGAATCGCCGGCCTCCACGAGCGCGACCCCCCCTGCCAGAGGTGCGGGTACTGCACCCACCGGTGTCGTTGGGTCCGTGGCATCGAACAGCACGAGCGGTCCGAGCGTCGAGTCGGTCAATGCCGCCGCCAACCCCGTGCCCCACGGCGCGCGCACCGCCACGATGCAGTGGTTGAAGACGTGTGGTGATGCCCAGCGGTCGCTGACGCGCTGCGGGTCGCCGAGGTACACGGACACCAGCCACGACCGGATGCCAACCGCGTGCAACAAGGTCCGCATCAGGTTCGCTTTGTCCTTGCAGTCTCCATAGCCCTGTGTCAGGACCTGCGTGGCCGGCCGCGGGACGTAGCCCCCACCGCGGTCCAGGCCCATCTGGATCGAGACGTACGGCAGATCCTGGACGAAGCGGCCGATGCGGCGCAGTCGTCCAAGGTCGTCACCAGCATCGTGGACGAGGGTCGCCGCACGCGCGCGCAGTGCGTCATCTGTCATCGCTTGTGCACCGCTCACATCGCTGAGCCAGCGCCCCACGTCGCGCCAGTCACGGAATAGCGGATGGTCGCCGGCATGACCTTCCGGCGGGTACCAGCTCACGCCGACGCAGGACGCGATGGACGCGAGCGGCGGACTCCAGTCCTCACCACGCCGGTCGGGCAGGTCGCGCAGCTCCCAGATCCACGTGCCGTCTTCGACGCGGGCTGCCACCGCTTCGTTGAAGACCACGCCCTCGGCGTGCCAGCCGGAGGGCAGACGAAGCACGTATCGCGAGAGCCGTGCCGGCAGCGGCCCCTGCGCACACCAGAAGGCCTGGGAGAAGACGCCCCTCTCCACGATGGTCCACTCCCAACCTATGACGTCGCCCACCCCCGCCTCCTGCGACAGATCCAGCACCTGCAGGCGGGCCTCGTCATACAAGTGCTTCGAATCGAGCACCTGGTCGACCACCCGCCTGCGGTCGAACTCGAACGAGCGCCCAGCGGGCGTGATCCGCCAGGCGCGGGCGTCCGCCACCCGGCTGCTGCCGTCGAAATAGGAGACGGCGTCCACCGCTAGTGCGCAGCCGTCGGGATCGCGGACGCGCAGCACCCGACGCTCCACGCGCCGGACATCGCCAGCAGCGGAGACGACTAGCGTCTGTTCGCGCAGCAACTCGGCCGCCGGGGCACTCCCCGCTCCAGCGACGGCCGTATCTCCTGCGGCAACCAGCAGCCAGTCCGGGGTCGTGCGAGCCCGAGCCGGGCCGGCCAGTGCCAGCAGCACAAGGCCCGTAGCGAGACACGTGGACGCGCGCGCGATCACTGCGCCCCGACCGATCATGAGGAGGCTCCGGACCCGGACCTTCGTGGATCGAGCTCCCGCAGCATCGAGGGCAGGCGCACGGGGGATGACATCACCCCGCCTCGATGTTCCGTGCGCTCAGAGCGCGGGTATCATCCCAGACACGGGGTGCCGCGGCAACAACTCGCACGGCGAAGATCCTGTTGCCGGAGCGTGCGACGCGCGGTAGGGTCTGACCCGTGATCCCCCTCGGCCTCCGGTGCCGTTGGGGCGCGTCGCCGCCGGCCGGGGGGCCCGGCGGAGATTCCGGCACCCGGGATTCGCCTCCTCGAGCGTCCTCGGATCCTTCGGCATGATGTCCGACCTGAAGACGGCCTCGATCCTCGTCGCTGCGATCCTGCTGGCAGCGTCGGTCGCTGATGCCCGCGCCGACCCCCTCGCGCCGCAGGACTCCGTCGGACAGACCGAGGCCGCCCCACCCGCCGAGTCCCGCGCGGACGCCGAAGTCCTGCTTTGGACCATTCAGACGCAGGATGTGGACTACGGCAACCGGTTCATGACGACCCAGCAGCACCACATCCGCCTCAAGGTCCTCACCGTCCGGGGCGTGTCCCAACACGGCACGGTCTCGATTCCGGTACTGGAGGGCACGAGGCTCACGGACGTCGCCGCGCGAACCGTATCGCCCGATGGCTCCACTCACGAGGTCACCCCGCAGGAGATCCACGATCAGGTGCTCGTGCGTGCGCACGGCCTCAGTGTTCGCAGGCGGTCGTTCGCCTTTCCCACGGTGGTGCCCGGTTCGATCCTCGACTACTCATTCCGTGTGACGCGCGAAACATCTGCGTTCTCCTATTTCGCGCTGTTGCCGATCCAGCTCGACATCCCGGTCCGACGGGTCGAACTCGAGTTCATGCCGATCATCGGCCGCGAATACGCCATCCGGCCGAGCGCGCACGTGGGGACGATCGGTCCGCTCGTCTCGACGCGGCCGGGACACTACACCACGACCGTCACGAATGTCCCCGCTCACGAGGACGAAGCCCTCGCGCCTTCGGACTTCGCGACACGGCTGTGGATTCTCGGCTACTACCCAGTCGCCCGCGGCAACATGGGTCTCTACTGGGACGCCGTGAGGGGGACCGTGGACGGCCAGCTCCAGCGCTACTGGGAACCCCCGGGCTTCTTTTTCAAGACGACTCGCGACGTGATCGCCGGGGCGCGGACGGACACCGAGAAGATCCAACTCCTCGATGAGTTCCTGAGGTCCTCCATCCGGAACGTCGAGGCTCTGCCGGAGTCAGCTGCCGCCCTGCGAGCGGGTTTCAAGGCCAATGATCGGCCCTGGGATGCCCTGAGGAAGCACCTGGGCACTCCGTACGACATTGACATGCTGATGTACCTCATGGCGCGTCACGCAGGTCTGTCGCCTCTGCGCGTCTACACGACGGGGAGGTGGAACCCTTTCTTCGACCGGGAACACGAGAGCGGATTCATGCTGACGTCGCTTCGAATCGCGTTTCGCCAGCCGGAGGGGCTGTTCTTCGCGAGCCCGGCGTCACCCGAACTGCCCCTGGGGTGGCTTCCGGACGACGAGGAGGGACAGCTCCTGTTCCTTCCGGACGCGCCTGCCGACATGTTCGAGGCGGCGAACGTCATGCCCCCCGAATCGTCGCGTCTGGTGCGCAACGCCGAGCTGGAGTTGGCGGCGGATGGGAGCGCAAAGGCCCGGGTGCGAATCGCGGCCACGGGGCACGCGGCGATGGACTGGACGCGCCGACTCGGGCACCTCACGCTGACGGAGCAGTTGGATCGGATCCAGACGGACCTGCAGGCACGACTGCCGGGCGCCCTGGTCCGCGATGTCGTCCTGGAGCCCGCGAGGGACCGGCTCGCGGCGTTCTCGCTGAGCTACGCCGTGGCCCTGCCTCTGTACGCGTCGGCCGCGGGCCGGCGCCTGCTCGTGCCACCGTTCTTCTTCCAGACGGGACGCGGAGGCCGGTTGACAGCGGATGCCCGCCGCCATCCGTTGGCGATCGACTATGCCAGCACGGAGTGCGACACGGTGCGGATTCGTGTGCCTGCGAACCTGCGCTTCGAGATCACCGACGTGCAGCCTCCCGTGCCGCTCCCCTGGGGACGATTCGAGACGACCATCGAGACCGATCGGGACGGGCGTTCACTGCTCGCGGTGCGCAGGATGCGCATCGGCGAGGGCCGGCTTCGCGTCTTTCCGCCGTTCGTGTACCCGGCCGCGAGAGCGGCCTTCGGCCAGATCGCGCAGAGGGAAGCGCAAGTCGTGGTCCTGAGCCCCCACGCTGATCCAGCGAGGTGATGGGCTCCCCGTCTTCCGCGGTTCCCGCAACGGGCCGGTCAGCCCGTCGCCAGCAACTCCCGCGTGGCCCCGTCCGGGCGGGCGGGGTCCACCCGCACCAGCGCCAGCTCCGGGCCGTCGTGCGCCGCCGTGAGGCAGTGCGTGCGCCCGAGCCGGGTGCGCCACTCGCCGGTCAGCCGCGCCGACTCGTGCACGTGCCCGTGCAGCGACAGGAGCGGCTGGCGCCGCTCGAGGAAGCGGCGCACGGCGATGCTGCCGACGTGCACGTCGAGCGGCACGTGGTCCACGCTGCGGCCGTCGAGCGCGGCGCGGTCGAGCGGCGTGTCGTACGGCGGGGCGTGGAACAGGCAGACCGCGTCGGCGAGGTCCGCGTCGCCGGCGAGCGCGTCGAGGTCGCCCGCGATCGTGCCCCAGCGCGTCTCCCCCTCGTCGACCGCCACCGTGCGCGCGCCCTCCTCGGGCGAGACGCAGCCCGGGTCCACGTAGCGCGAGACGTCGTAGCGCTCCCAGTCCTTGAGGCGGAACGGCGTCGGCGGCACGCAGGCGTAGCCCAGCACGGTGAAGCGGCCGAAGGCCAGCCGGCGGCCGTGCGCGTACTCCCACGCCCCGCGCGCGGCGGCGGCCCGCAGGACCTCCTCCTCGGCGCGCGCGTCGTCGTTGCCCGGGACGAGGAAGACGCGCGGCGCGCGGGCGCCGATCGCGCGAACCAGGTTCACGCCGAGTTCGGCC
>CAZSQE010000049.1:0-10210 GCA_964608905.1 uncultured bacterium
CGCTCCGGCCGCGCCCCGCAGCCGCGCGCGCACTCTCCGCCCCGTGCTCGACAGCCTCTCCGAGGGCGTGGCCGTCGCCGACGCGAACGGTGTCCTGCTGGTGTTCAACCGCGCCGCCGAGCGCATCCTCGGCATCGGCGCGGTCCCCGCGCCGCGCGGGAACTGGCCCGACCTCTACGGCCTCTACCTCCCCGACCGCGTCACGCCCTACCCGGCGCAGGAGCTGCCCCTGTCGCGCGCCGTCCGCGGCGAGGCCGTGCGCGGCGTCGAGATCTTCGTGCGCAACGCCGCCCGTCCCGAGGGCGCGCTCATCAGCGTGGACGCCACGCCCTGGCGCGACGGTCCCGGCCGGCTGCTGGGCGGCGTGGCCGTGTTCCGCGACGTCACCGCCGAGCGCCAGGCCGACGGCACGCTGCGGCGGCTCTCGAGCGCCGTCGAGCAGACGACCGACGCGGTCTACATCACGGACCGCCGCGGCGTGATCGGGTACGTCAACGGCGGCTTCGAGCGCATGACCGGCTACCCGCGCGAGGAGGCCCTCGGCCGCACGCCGCGCATCCTGCGCTCCGGCCGGCAGGGGCCGGCGGAGTACGCGGAGATGTGGGAGACGCTGCTCGCCGGCCGCATCTTCCGCGGCACGATGGTCAATCGCCGCCGCGACGGCGGCCTGTACCACTCGGAGGTGACCATCACGCCGGTCGCCGACTCCGGCGGGGAGACCACGCACTTCGTGGCGGTGGCCCGGGACATGACCGACCGGCGCCTGCGCGAGGAGCATGAGATGGAGCTGTCGCTGGCCCGCTCGGTCCAGCAGGGGCTCTTCCCGGCGCGGGCGCCGCGGGTGCGGGGCTTCGACATCGCCGGCACGGCCTGCCCCACCGCGGCGATGTGCGGCGACTACTACGACTTCGTCGTGATCGACGACCACCGGCTCTGCCTCGCGGTCGGCGACGTGAGCGGGCACGGGCTCGGCCCGGCCCTGCTCATGGCCTCGACCCGCGCCTACCTGCGCGCCTACCTCGACACCCTGCCCGAGGTGGGCGCCGTGCTGCGCTCGCTCAACCGCACGCTCGCCGCGGAGCTGGAGTCCGGCCGCTTCGTCACCATGCTGCTGGCCGGCCTCGACGCGCGGGCGCGGACGCTCACCTGCGCCAACGCCGGGCACCCGCCGGGGATCGTCCTCGGCCGCGACGGCCGCGTCCGCGCCCGGCTCGAGAGCACCGCGCCGCCGCTCGGCGCCTTCCCGGAGCTGGGCGTCGAGGACACGCCGCCGGTGGCGCTCCACCCCGGGGACATCGTCGTCCTCGTGACCGACGGCGTCATCGAGAGCCGCGGGCCCGGCGGTTCGCTGCTGGGCACCGACGGCGCGCTGCGCATCGTGCGCGCGCACCGGGACGAGAGCGCCCAGGGCATCCTCGACGGCCTGGTGGCGAGCGTGCGCGACTTCACCCGCGGCGAGGGCCCGGGCGACGACCTGGCGGCCATCGTCTGCCGCGTGGGAGCGGTTTCGGATTGACCGGGTCGGGAACCGGCCCGTAGTGTGGCAGGGTCCGTCCTGGGCCTGCGCGTGATGGCGCGCGACGGTCGCGGGCGGCCCGAACTCAGGAGGCCTACGGCCGAACGCGCCCCGACGCCGGGGTGCTACAATCCCCGGCGTCGTCGGAGCGCCGGGGCTGGCGCCCGCCCATCCCGTGGCAGCGCCCCATGCCCCTGCCGGAGGCCGCCATGAGCAGTTCCCACGCGATCGCGTTCCTCGTCGCCGCGGGCATCCTCACGCTCGCCCGGTCCGCACCCGTCGCCGGCGCCGCCGGCATCGCCGTCAACTGGAAGGACGCCTGCTGGGGTGAGAACCCCCACGTCAACCTGACGTGGGCCTGCAACACGAATACGAACGCCGACATCCGCCTCACCTGCTCTTTCGTGCTGGACGACGACCTCCCCGACTTCGTCGGCGTCTACGCCCATCTGGTGGGCATGACGGAGGCGGCCGCCGTTCCGGACTGGTGGCGTCTGGGCGCCGACCCGGCCACGAACTGCCGGGCCGGCCTTTGCACCGTTGCGGCCGACGGCACCGTGCTGGAGTCCGGCGGCACGGGCACCTGCCTCGACCCGTGGCACGGCTCGGGCAGCGGTGGCGTCGGCAGGTACGTCAGCGACGGCAACCTGATGGGCGTGGAGGCCTGGTGGACCGTCGCCGAGCCCGTTCCGCTCGAAGCCGGCCAGGAATACTTCGCGTTCCAGCTCCGGATCTCGGCGGAGAAGACCGTAGGCGAGTGCGCGGGCTGCCTGATCCCGGCCATCTGGGCGGTGACCCGGATGGACGTCAGGACGCCGACGACCACGCTGACCTTCGACCTGCCCTACATGAGCGGTTGGCGGTGCCTGTCCTGGCAGAACTCGCCGCTTCCCTGCGCAGTCCTTTACTTCTGGGATCCCCTCCCCGCCCGCTGCAGCTCGTGGGGCCTGATCAAGAGCCTGTACCGGTGAGTCCCCTGCGGGCCGCCATGCCGAGGCGCTTCCTCGCCGCGCTCGTTCTTGCCCTCGCGACGTCCACGACGCCCGGCCACGCCCAAGCCCCTCCCTACCTCACCGAGTGGGGCACGCGTGGCAACGGGAACGGGCAGTTCTGGCAGCCCATGGGAGTCGCGGTCGGCTTCGATGGACGGGTCTACGTGACGGACTGCGTGAACTGCCGCGTCCAGGTGTTCACGAGCGCCGGCACCTACCTGGCACAGTGGGGCACCTTCGGCAGCGGGCCCGGCCAGCTCTACTGGCCCGCGGGTCTCGCGGTGAGCGCCGACGGGCGCGTCTACGTGGCGGACTACGAGAACCATCGCGTGCAGGTCTTCACCGGCGACGGCACCTACGTGGGCCAGTGGGGCTCCAAGGGCAGTGGAAACGGCCAGTTCCACTGGCCCTGGGGCGTTGCGCTGGACGGCGAGGGCAACGTCTACGTGGCCGACTGGTGGAACGGCCGCGTCCAGAAGTTCACCGCCGAAGGCACCTACCTGACCCAGTGGGGCACACTAGGCGGCGGGCTCTACCAGATCGCGCCCCATGGCATCGCGGTGAGTGCCGACGGGCGCGTCTACGTTGCGGACAACGGCTACCATCGCGTCAAGGTGTTCACCACGGACGGCGCGTACCTCTTCGAGTGGGGCCCGCTCGACGCCGACGGTGGCGAGTGGGACGCCTACGGGCTGGCGCTCGACGGCAGCGGCAACGTCTACGTGACGGAACTGTGGAACGACCACCGCGTCCGGGTGTTCACGCACGAGGGCGCCTATCGGGCGCAGTGGGGTTGCCTGGGCATCGGGGCCGGGCAGTTCGACATGCCGTCGGGCGTGGCCGTGGGTGGGAACGGCACCATCTACGTCGCGGACACCTACAACGACCGCATCCAGGTGTTCGGCGCCATGGTGACACCCGCGACGTCGGTGACGTGGGGCCGAATCAAGACCCTGTACCGGGACTGAGCGAGAGCCGGAACGCGGTCGCGCCACCGCCGCGACGCGACCTGGTGCCGGGGCCGGGAGTCGAACCCGGACGGGCGTGAGCCCAGCGGATTTTAAGTCCGCCTCAGACAGCACGGCCATTGGAATGCAACGAGTTTGCAGACGTTGAGGATCGGCGAGGAAGCGTCAGGATTGGCTGTCCCGCACACTTCCCGCACAGGCGGAAGGGTTGTCGCTGAGGTGCCCTGGGGTCTCGGCCTCGGGGCACTTCCCCATCGCTGCCCGGCCCGAGCCTCAGCGCACCCCGGGGGATCCCCCCAACGCGGAGCAGGAATCACCCACTGGGCCTTCGGACAACCGCGGCAAGTTCGAGGGGAGCGGATTGGCTAGACTGCTCGTGCCGCGTGGCACGTGGATGGTCTGGCCAGACCGACGGTACCCGTACCAGTGCTGGCCCAGGTCGTCGTATACGTAGAATCCGACCGGCCCCGCGAAGGCCCTGACCACGCCGGCGAGCACGTCACGATTCCCCGCATACTCGAACAGGAAGCTACGGGCGAAGTACGACCCGTTGGGAAGCGGCTCGATGGCCCCCGTTCCACTGATGCGGAAGTACCCGTAGTCACCGGGGATGAGCCGCTTCGGCCGGGCGCCGATGCTCAACAGCGAATCAAGAGCCGCCTCCGCACGTGCACTCTGGTCCGAAGGCCCCCAGTCGATCTGCCCCCAGATCGTCCCCGGCGGCACACGGTGGAGCACCGTCTGGGGAAAGACGATCCACCGGCCTTCGCCATGGCTCACCGCAAACGAGTCCGCAGTGACGCGCAACCGGACCGGCACAACCTCACCATTCACCCTGAACTGAAACCCGAAGGTGTGCCCGAGGACCGGATCGAGAGGAACAATGGTGCTAGCAGGACGCGGGAAGGTGGTGCCCCCCTCTGGTACACGTATCCCGGTGAACTCGATCTTGACGAGGTTTCTCTCGTACCGAACGTCCGTCAGGAGCGTATAGCCGCCGATGGAGTAGAAGCGCTTCGTCGCGCACCGCAGTTCCAGGGGGCGCCCGTTAGGCGTGAGGTTCTCGTGCAATCGAATCTCGATGGGCGAGTCAATCGCGACTACATCGCCCATGCCCACCTGCTGCGCCTCCGCTTCCCGAACTCCCGGGGCTTCGGGTCGCGTCGAATCGAGCGGCCGGCATCCTGAGGCGCAAACGCCCGCGATGAGAACACAGAACACCAGTCCGCGTGCCCAGTTGGTCATCCCAGCGTCTCCGCTCGCGGTCAGGGGCAAGTGCCAGTCGCGGGACGGAACTGTCCCCGCACTCGCTCCGAGTCTGCGCCGACGGCGTCGTGCACACAAGCGCTTTCCTGTCCCACGCCTCGGCGCCGACCTCTGCAGAGCCGGCACAGCCATGATCACTGGACCTGTATCACATTGGGCGACGGGTGCGCCGGCACGCCGACTTCGCCACCCAATCGTCGTTGTCCAGATCTAGGAGGATGGGTGTCCCCGCACAATCGCAGGGCAATGCGTGCGCCGAGCGTGGCAGTGGCACGACATAAGTCGGCACGCGAGCTGGTGCCGGGGCCGGGAGTCGAACCCGGACGGGCGTGAGCCCAGCGGATTTTAAGTCCGCCGCGTCTGGCCAGTTCCGCCACCCCGGCCGTCGTCTCGAGCGCCCGGGCCCATCCTGGGCCCGGGCGTCGCGGGTCGCGCGGAAGAGTCGCCCCGCGCGCCCCTGGAACCCGTCGCCGCCGCGCCGGCCGGGAGGCCAAGCTATCCGGCGCGGCCCGCGGGTGTCAACGGCCGATTCAGCGCTTCCCGGGCACCACCCGCTTGAGCAGCGTGCCGGCGCGCACCGTCTCGTCCGGCTCGAGCCCGTTGATGCGCGCGTCCGTCGCCAACTGAGCCGACGCCGCGCCCAGCTTCTGCAGCACGGCCTGCAGCGTGCCGGTCGCCGCGACCTTCTCGACCTTGACGCGGTCCGAGGTGACGCCGAGGCGCGCCGCGTCGGTCAGGGCGCGGATCGAGCGCAGGCTGGCGAGGACCTTCGCCTCGTCGGCGTCGCCCGGCTGCTGGCTGCGGCCGAGCACCTGGAACATGAGCGTGTCGGCCCGGCGGACCCAGCCGGCCGTGAGCAGCGCCGGGGCCGCGCCCTCCTGCGGGATCGTGAGGCGACCCACCCAGGCGGGGAAGCCGCCGATGGTCTCCGCCCGGCCCTGCGCGCCGGCGACCTTGCCGGCGGTCACCAGCCGCTGCGCGAAGGCCTCCGGCGAGAGCGCCCCCGCGTCGGCGAGCGAGAGCTGCAGGACCGCCTTCTGCCCCGGCTCCTGCGACGCCACCGCCGCGCGCGAGTTCTGGTGCTTCCAGCCCGCTGGCAGCGTCATCGCGAAGCGCAGCGCCGGGTGGTAGAGCACGTCGCCGGCGAAGTGGCCCTGCCGCGGGTCCTCGCCGAAGGCGAGGCCGTCGAGGCGCTGCAGGTAGTCGCGGCCGTTCACCACCAGGTTCGACCTCCCCTGCATCGCCTGCCGCGCCAGCGCGGCGGTGGTGTTCACGCGGTCGCCGGGGTCGGGGTGGGTCGAGAGGAAGCTCGGCAGACGCGAGCCGGAGTCCTCGCCGAGACGCTCGAGCATCACGTAGGTGGCCGGGATCTCGCGCGGGTCGTAGCCGGCGGCGGCGGCGTACTTCACGGCGAGGTCGTCGGCCTCGCGTTCGTCGTCGCGGCTGTACTTGAGGAAGAGCAGCGACAGCCCCTGCTGCGCCAGGTCGCCGTACTTCGCCACGGTCTTCGAGGCGATCGAGGCCACGCCCAGCCCCAGCCCGTAGAGCTGCTGCTGGGTGAGCTGGGACGCGCTGTGCCGGCTGGTGACGTGGCCGATCTCGTGGCCCAGCACGCCGGCCAGCTGCGCCTCGGATTCCATGTGGGCGAGGATGCCGCGGGTGACGTAGATGTAGCCGCCCGGCATGGCGAAGGCGTTCACCACGGGGTCGTCCAGCACGGTGAAGTGCCAGACCAGCTCCGGCATGTGCGAGGCCTTCGCCACCTTCTGCCCCACCTGGTCCACGTAGGCCTGCAGCGCGGGGTCGGCGTAGAGGCCGTACTCGGCGGCTACCGCCTTGTAGCCCTCGCGGCCGATGGCCAGCTCCTGCTGCGGGCTCACCAGCGACAGCTCGCGGCGCCCCGTCACCGGGTTGATCGCGCAGCTGGAGAGCACCGTGGCCAGCAGGACCAGCAGGACGAAAGAACGCGTCACGCGATTCATGTGCCGCCTCCGGAGGGAAAGCGCCCAGCACGCCGGCCAGCTGCGCCTCGGATTCCATGTGGGCGAGGATGCCGCGGGTGACGTAGATGTAGCCGCCCGGCATGGCGAAGGCGTTCACCACGGGGTCGTCCAGCACGGTGAAGTGCCAGACCAGCTCCGGCATGTGCGAGGCCTTCGCCACCTTCTGCCCCACCTGGTCCACGTAGGCCTGCAGCGCGGGGTCGGCGTAGAGGCCGTACTCGGCGGCTACCGCCTTGTAGCCCTCGCGGCCGATGGCCAGCTCCTGCTGCGGGCTCACCAGCGACAGCTCGCGGCGCCCCGTCACCGGGTTGATCGCGCAGCTGGAGAGCACCGTGGCCAGCAGGACCAGCAGGACGAAAGAACGCGTCACGCGATTCATGTGCCGCCTCCGGAGGGAAAGCGCCCACGCCAAGGGACCGTCCCGATACTCGTCACGCCGCCAGGGCCCGTCAACCACCTTCGGTGCGGCTCCCGCGGCGGCCGGGCCCGGCAGGCCGCCGCCGCGGACCGGGTCGCTACTTCGCCGCGCGCAGCCGGACCTCGAGCGCGTCCATCTCCTCGTTCAACTCCTTCGGCAGCCGCGCACCGAAGCGGGCGTAGTGCTCGCGCAGCAGCGGCAGGTCGGCGAGCCAGCGGGCGGCGTCCACCCGCAACAGCTCGTCCCGCGCCTCGTCGGTGAGCGTCAGCCCGGCGAGGTCGAGCGCCCCGGGCGCGGGCAGCCGCCCGATGGGCGTGTCCACCGCCCGGCCGGCGCCGGTGGCGCGCTCGAAGATCCACTTGAGCACTCGGCCGTTCTCGCCGTAGCCCGGCCACAGGAAGTCGCCGGCGGCGCCCTTGCGGAACCAGTTCACGTAGTAGATGCGCGGCAGCTTCTCGGGCGCGGTCATGCCGCCGACCTCGAGCCAGTGCGCGAAGTAGTCGCCCATGTGGTAGCCGCAGAACGGCAGCATCGCGAACGGGTCGAAGCGCAGCTGGCCGACCGCGCCGGCCGCGGCCGCCGTCGTCTCGCTGCTCATGATCGAGCCGAGGAACGTGCCGTGCCGCCACGAGAACGCCTCGTTCACCAGCGGCACGGTGCCCGCGCGCCGCCCGCCGAAGAGGAAGGCGGAGACCGGCACGCCGGCCGGGTCCTCCCACTCCGGGGCGATGACCGGGCACTGCCGCGCCGGCACGGTGAAGCGCGCGTTCGGGTGCGCCGCCTTGCGGCCGCAGGCCGGCGTCCAGGGGCGCCGCAGCCAGTCGGTCAGCGACGCGGGCGGCTCGCCCATCCCCTCCCACCAGACGTCGCCCTCGGCCGTGAGGGCGCAGTTGGTGAAGATGGCGTTGCGCGTCAGCGTGCGCATGGCGTTCGGGTTGCTCTGCATGCTGGTGCCGGGCGCCACGCCGAAGAAGCCGGCCTCCGGGTTGATGGCGCGCAGCCGCCCGTCGGGCCCGAACTTCAGCCAGGCGATGTCGTCGCCGATGGTCTCGACCCGCCAGCCCGGCAGGGTCGGTTCCATCATCGCCAGGTTGGTCTTGCCGCAGGCCGAGGGGAAGGCGGCGCCGACGTAGATCGAGCGCCCGGCCGGGTCGGTGAGCTTGAGGATGAGCATGTGCTCGGCCAGCCAGCCCTCGTCGCGCGCCTGCACCGAGGCGATGCGCAGCGCGTGGCACTTCTTGCCGAGCAGGGCGTTGCCGCCGTAGCCGGAGCCGAACGACCAGATCTCGCGCGTCTCGGGGAAGTGACAGATGTACTTGTTCTTCGCGTTGCACGGCCACGGCGCGTCGGCGCCGGGACCGGCCAGCGGTGCGCCCACCGAGTGCAGCCCGCGCACGAACTCGCCCTCGGGGCCGAGCGCCTCGAGCACGCGCGTGCCGACGCGGGTCATGATGTGCATGTTGGCGACGACGTAGGGGGAGTCGGTGATCTCGACGCCGACCTTGGCGATGGGCGAGCCGATCGGCCCCATGCTGTAGGGGATGACGTAGAGGGTGCGCCCGGCCATCGCGCCGCGGAACAGGCCGGTCAGCGTGGCGCGGATCTCGTCCGGGTCGCGCCAGTGGTTGGTCGGGCCCGCGTCCTCCTGCTGGCGCGAGCAGATGAAGGTGAACTCCTCGACGCGCGCCACGTCGGCGGGGTCCGAGCGCACGAAGACGCTGTTCGGCCGGCGCTCCGCGTCGAGCCACTGCGCCGTGCCCGCGTGCACCATCAGGCGCAGCATCTCCCGGTACTCCGCCTCGGAGCCGTCGCACCAGACCACCCGCTCGGGCTGGCACATGGCGGCCATCTCCTCGACCCATGCCTGGAGCCTGTGATTCGAGACCATCTCGTCCGTCCTGAGTTGGGATGAGCGGCCGGTCCCGCCCGCGCCCTGGGGCCGGGGCACCGGCCGCGCGAGCACTGCGGGATGCGCGTAGCCAGACGTCGGCATGGTAGTCCCCCACCGGGACCGCCACAAACCCCCGGAGCCGCGCAAGGCGCGGACGAGCGCGCTTCGCGGTATCGGCGATTCCCGGGGACTCGGTGGGCGACTGCAAGAATATTGGCTATTGACAGGTCTTCGGGCTCCCGCGCCGTTTCGACCGTCGCTCCGTTCCGGCGGTTCACCAGAATGCGTACGCCGGGCGTGGGCGCGATTTCGAGCCTGTCTTTGAAATCGCGCTCGGACTGCGAGGCGTTGTGCGGTGTGCGAGCGTCTGAGAGAGCCGAAAATGGGCATGGTATGAATACGTGTGTTCGAGCGGCCCCGTGGACCACGCGGGCTCCTCACCCCGCCGGACCTGCCCGAACGATGGGTGAGGCCAGCCCCCACCCAGGTTGCACGCGGGTACCCCGCCCGCTGACCCGCCCCCGCGGAGTCACGTTCATGAGCACCTACACGCTCTCCCACCTGTCCGACCAGTCCCTGCTCGTCGGACTCAAGTCGCTCGTCACCCAGGACCGCGCGACCACCGCGCTCCTGATCGCTCACCTGGGCGAGGTCGACTCGCGCCGGCTCTACGCGCCGGCCGGCTATCCCTCGATGTACGAGTACTGCCTCCGGGAGCTCCGGTTCTCCGAGCAGACCGCCTTCAAGCGCATCCGGGTGGCGCGGATGGCCCGGCAGTTCCCCGCCATCCACGGCATGCTGGCCGACGGGCGACTGAACCTGAGCGCCATCGTCATGCTCGCGGGCTACCTGACGTCCGGGAACGGCGAGGATCTGTTGGCGGCGGCCGCCAACCAGGGTCGCGCGGGCATCGAGCGGCTCATCGCCGAGCGCTTCCCGCAGCCGGACCTGCCGAGCCTCGTCGTGCCGGTGGAGCCGCTGATGTCTCCTTTTGGAGTGTCCGCGCGGACAGTAAAGTTCAGTCCCACTGAACTCCCGGCCTTGGCTTCGGCCGTGGCGCCCTCGCCCGCGCCACCCGCCCCTCCCGCCCGGGTCGCGCCGCTCGCGCCGGAGCGCTACGCCATCCAGTGCACGGTGCCGCGGAGCACCTACGAGA
>CAZSQE010000050.1:0-10153 GCA_964608905.1 uncultured bacterium
TCCGGGGAGCCCGCGGCCAACCGGCAGCGGGGGAACGCGTTCGGGCGCTCGCCCGACGCGAAGCGCCGACCGCTCGAGGGGGCTCGCGCCTCGATCCGCGCCGCCGGCGAGCGCCCCCTCGGTGCCTGCAGATTCGGCGGCGACGGTGCAGACTTGGTCGGAGGCGCGCGGCACCCGTCGGTGCGTCGGATACGTCACCCACTCCCGGCGCTGCCACGCGCTGCCCGGCCGGTCTCCTTCGCGCCGCGGGATTCCACTCGCGTCACCGGTGCGGCGCGCTCGATCCCCCCGTCGTGTTCGCTCGCGCTCACGCGACTCTCCGGGTCGCCTCCGGGCATTCCGCGCGCTGCAGGTTGCGCCTCCCTCGCGTCGCTTCGCACGCTCGGCGCGGGTGCATCCTGTCCACTCACCCCTGGCGGTGGCAATTCGGGACGGGCGCGGTGGCGCGCTTCGGGCCCGAGGTCAAGGACGTGGAGCGGTGGAAGCCGGTGGTCGTGGACTCCAAGGCCGAGCCGGTGAAGACCTTCGAGGGACGACGAAGCCCGCCTCCGCCGGCGGACGCCGCGCCGCCACCCATCATCCTCGAGGCGTCGACCTGGATCCACCAGTCGCCGGCCGTGCGGCGGCCCGTGCGCGTCACCGCGACGGCTCGCAGCCGCGAACAGGACGACCGGCTGGCCACGACGGTCGTCCGGCAACTCGCCGAGTGCACGCTCGGCGACCCGGCCCGGTTCCAGGCCGTGGCCAGGGTCGAGGCCGACGCGCTGGAGGACGGCGTCGTCCGTATCGAGCCCGCGGGCGATGCCGGCCGGATGCCGCCGGCCGGCAGGCCCCGCCGCTAGTCACGGGCCGGGCGGATCGCGCCACTTCGCGCACGATCCACCCGGCCGCTCCGCCGGCTCGGGATCCGGTTCGGCTCACCCCGAGGGCGGGTTCGGCCCCGCCTCCGGCACCAGGCTGCTCCTACATGCCAGGGGCAGCCCGTGCTTCCGGGCCGCCCCCGCGTCCTACCGGGCTTCGGTGCCCGCCCCCTACTGCAACACCACCAGCTTCCGCACGACGTCCCGCTGCAGGGCGCGCAGTCTCGCGAAGTACACCCCGCCGGCGACGCGCCGGCCGCCGTCGTCCCGGCCGTCCCACGCGACCGTGTGCAGCCCCGGGCCCAGTTCGCCGCCCTCGCGGCTCACCAGGGTCCGCACGAGCCGCCCGGCCACGTCGTAGAGCCCCAGCTCCACCCCGCCGCGCACGGGCATGGTGAAGCGCAGCCTCGTTCCGCCCACCGCCGGGTTGGGCACGCTGGGCAGCAGCGCCAACGACGTCACCTCGGGCTCCTCCACGCCCGTGACGCCCGGCTCGATCTCGGCGTAGACCCAGGCGCTGTCCGCCTGGCCGGGCACGGCCATCGACCGCGCCGCGCACAGGACGAGGTCGGTCGTGTAGGCCTCCCCGTCGGGGATCAGCACGCCGCCCGCCAGCACGGCGGACTCGCCGGGCCCCAGGGGCAGCATCCACTGGTCCTGCGCGAGCGGCCAGCCGAGGACGCTCGTCAGGTGCACGTCGAACTCGTCCGGGGTGGGCCCCTCGTTGACCACGGTGAACTCGAAGGCGGCCCAGTGCCCGCCCGGCCCGCTGACGTCGGGTCCCTTGCGGACCTCCACCACCGGGATGACGTGCACGAAGAAGAAGTCCCGGGCCTCGTCGCCGCTGCCCGACACTGCGCTGCACATGACCTCGTTGCCCCGGTTCAGATCCGCCCACGCGGGCACCTGCGCGGTGAGCATGAACGTCGCCACCCCTTCGGAAGCCAGGTAGGTGGAGAACGGCCCCGGCAGGAGCGGCCAGCCCTGCTGGTCCTGGGACTCGACGGTCACGCCCTGCTCGAGGTCGGAGTCGTTCGTCACCGTGACTTCCTTTTCGACCACGGTCCCCGGCAGCGCCCGCGTGACCTTTTCCCCCTGGACCTTCACGCCGAGCGCCGTGAGCATGCCCTCGAGGTGCTCCAGCTTGCGCTCGAGGATCTCCAGCTTCACGTCGAGGCTCAGCGACGTCCGCTTGCCGAAGTCGGCGTCCATCTCCGCCTCGTAGGCGTCGAACTCCAGCTCGTGGTACAGGCGCGTGCACGGCTGCGGCACGTTGCCCGGGCCCCACTTGCCGGCCCGTTTCTGCCGGACGTGCTCGAACTCGTGGATCTTCGTCGTGGCCACGTCGTCCGGAGATTCGAACGACGGCTCGCAGATGCGCACGAAGCACCGCGACGAGGTGTAGCCGTAGTCGGTGCAGTCGGGGTCGTACTGCACGTCGGTCCCGGCCGGCTCGTTCGTGTCGAAGGTGGAGTCCACCTTCGCGATGACGGAGTCCCGGTTGGCCTTCACCGCCGCCCGCGACTGCCGCATGCTGTCCCGCTTCGCGATCGCCGCCTGCCGGCTCGCCTCGCTCGAGTCGGCCTTCCAGACCTTGTAGGCCCCGACGAAGGCGGCCCGGGCCTTGACGTACTGCGCGCGCAGCGGGTCGCCGCGGTTGATCATCCCCTGGATCTGCTGCCTGTCCGACGCTGCCGGTGACGCTCCGGCCCATCCGACCCGGACGCCTGCGACGACTACGAGCGCCAGGCCGATCGCCAACATCGCGCGTTTCATCGCAGTGTCCTCACTCGATCGTGATGGTGACCGGATCCGCCACCAGCTCGCCCTGCCATGCGCCGAGCCCGCCCGGATCCGAGTAGTTGCGGTAGTGCGCTTCGATGACGTACTCGCCGGGCAGGTCGAACTCGTACCAGCTCCACAGGTTCAGCGTCTTGCCCGCCGTCTCCCCCGGCGCCACGGTGGCGTAGTCCGCGGCCTTCAGCTTGCCCAGCTTCTCGAACAGGTTGATGACCGGCAGCCGCCCCGCCGGCCCGGTGATGTGGAAGTCGAGCTCGGTCTGGCTCGGGTAGCGGCCGACGGTGAAGCGGGTGTTGAGCACGGTGGCCGCCGCGCCGAGGTTCTCGATGTAGGCGCAGGCCTCGACGGTGTCGCTGGGGCTGAACACCAGCGGCACGAGGTCCAGCTCCCTGGTCAGCCCCAGGGAGAGCCGCAGGCCGGTCTCCGGGGTGGTCACGTCCACCTCGTCCACGAACAGCCGCCCGGCCGCCGGGGGGCCGAGGACGTGCCAGCCGAAGTAGTACGTGCCCGAGACGGGCGGCACGAAGGCCCCGGTCTCCTCGGCGTACGCCGTCCCGGCCACCGGGTGCAGCGGAATGATCACCTGGGTCATGCCGCCCGGCGTCGGCGCCGTGCCGGCGAAGACCTCGAGGCTCATGGCCAGGGCCGTGGTGCCGCAGCGGACCAGGTAGCTGAGGTCGTACGGCACGCCGGCCGACAGGGTCAGCGCCGCGGTGAAGAGCCAGTCGTCGGCCGGCTGGAAGGGGTCGCCCCGGTAGCGCACGCACTGCACGCCCCAGGGAACACCGCCGTACGGGCGCGCCTCCCACGTGCCCGTGTCGCCCGCCGGGTTGAACGCGACCCAGCCGGCGGGAAGCGCGGGCGGAGAGACCGCCTCGAAGTTCTCGAAGAGGAGCGACCTCTCGCCGTGGAAGGCGAGACACGGCGAGGCAAGGAGGACCAGCAGGATACCGACCACGCACAATCGTCTCGTCATGGTGCTTTGCCCACCTCCTTCTCGGGCGACACCCAGATCCGTCCGGCGCGCATGCGCGGGAGGCCGCCGCCCAGGTACGGGGACACGGTCCTGCGGAGGACGAGAGGCCCGCCGGACAGGCCGGGGACTCGGCGCGCGCGGCGCCGACCCGGCATGGAACCGCCGGACCGTGCGGCGATGCTGCGCCCGCCGGCAACCCCGTGCAATAGGAATCGTCCGTGCCAGCGCGCCACGCCGCGTCCGGTGACCTCCCGACCCTGGAAGCTGTTCACCTTCATGCAGTTGCGTCATTCCAAGCGGGACCCGCGCGAGGGCGTTCACGCGTTCGTGGACGAACGCGGCAGCTCTCGGTAGACGCTCGGCGCCCGCCCGCCCGCGTCGGTCGCCTTTCGCCCGCGCCGGACCGCATGTCCCACGAGCGCGCCGCGGAACGCGGGATGATTCCATCACCTCCCTTCGGAGGAGATCCGCACCCGCACCCGTTCCGAGGAGTCCGTACGCAACGCCCGGGCACTCCCCGCTCCGGACCGTCACGGAGCCTGCAGCCTTGAGTCGCGTCAGCCATCGCCAGAGGCCACCGTCCCGGCCCGCGCGCCAGCCGGGCGCCGCCCCCGGCTGGCGCACACCCGCCGCGCCCGCCGCCGCACCGGGCCTCCTCGCCCGCCACGGCACCGCGCTGGTGCTGGCCCTGGCGGCCGTGCAGGCACTGGTCTTCGGCACGCTCTGCTGGATCAAGTACCGCCACTACCTCTACACCGACTTCGACCTGGCGATCTTCGCGCACGCCGAGAGCAACCTGCTGCGCGGCTCGCTCTTCGAGTCCATCGGCGGCATGCCGTGGCTGGGCGGGCACGTCTCCCCGGTGATGTTCCTGCTCGCGCCGCTCTGGCTCGTCGCCCCGCACCCGTTCACGCTGCTGGCGCTGCAGGCGGGCGCGCTGGCGCTGGGAGCGCTCCCGCTGCACCGCATGGCGAGGCGCACCACGGGCAGCGAGCCCGCCGCGCTCCTCCTGGCCGCCGCCTACCTCCTGTACCCGGCCATCGGCTACACCGCGCTGTTCGAGTTCCACCCCGAAGCGCTGGCCACGCCGGCGCTGATCTTCGCCATGGACGCGCTGCACGAGGGCCGCCCGCGGGCGATGCTGCTGTGGACGGCGCTGGCGCTGTCCACGCGGGAGGACGTGGCGCTGGTGGTGATGGGGCTGGCGCTGGCGGCGGCCATCTGGCGCGAGCGGCGCGATGCGCGCGGGCTGTACGCCGGCGGGCTGGCCGGGCTCGCGGCCGTCTCCCTGCTCGTGTCGTTCGGCCTGGTCCTGCCGACGTTCGGCTCGGGACTGACCGACTACTCCCAGCTCTACGCGCGCTGGGGCGGGTCGTTCCAGGAGGTGGCGCTCAGCGCGCTCCGCGACCCGCTGCGGGCGCTGGGCGAGCTGTTCGCCACGCCGGGCGACCCGGCCGACGGCGCCGTGAAGCGGCTCTACCACCTGCAGATGCTCCTGCCGTCCGGCTTCCTGGCGCTGCTCGCGCCGGGGGCGCTGCCGCACGCCCTGCCGGTGCTGCTCGAGCACTTCATGGCGACGCGCCTGTCCCAGCACACCATCGTCTTCCACTACACGTCGCTGGTGACGCCCTTCTTCGCCGTCGCGGCCGTGCTCGGGACGGCGCGGGCGGTGCGCTTCGCCACGCGCCGGCGCGGCTGGCCCCCCGCGCGCACGGCGCTCGCCGTGGCGGCGTGGGTACTGGCGGGGGCCGTCGCCGCGCAGGTGCTCTACGGGCCCGTCGCCAACGTCGGCCGGCTCCAGGCGATGGGCCGTCCGCAGCTGCTGGTGCCCGACGAGTACGGCCGCACGCTCGAGCCGCACCGCGACCGGCTCCTGGCGCGGGCGCCGCGCGCGGGCGACGTGGTGGCGGGCTTCGAGTTCCTGCCGCGCTTCACCGACCGTGCGGGCCTGCACTCGCTGCACCACCTGCTGGCCGGGCACTACACGCACTCGAAGCGCGTGTACGAGGTGCCCCGCGGCGTGAGCACGGTGCTGGCCGACCTCGGCACGGGCAGCCTCTTCCGGTACGTGGATGGCGGCACCGCGGGCCGCTGGCGCGAGCTGATCGGCGCGAACGGCCTCGCGCCCGTGGCCTCGGCCGGTGACCTCGTGCTCTGGGCGAGCGGGGCGCGCGACACGGTGGCGCTCTGGTCGGCGGCCGAGCCCCGCGCGCCGCGCGCGCGGCCCGTGGTCTACGACGGCGAGGTGGCGTTCCTCGGCAGCGAGCAGGACGGCGCCAGTGTGGCCGCCGGGGGGCTGTTGCCGCTGCGCACGTACTGGCGCCGGGTGGCCCCGACGTCACGGTTCCACCTGGCCGAACTGGTGCTGGTGGACCGTGAGAACCGGCCCCGGGCCCAGGTCTGGCGCTACCTCGGCTACACGCAGCACCCGGCGGCCGGGTGGCCCGAGGGCGCGAGCGTGTGCGAGACGTACCGGCTGGCGGTCCCCGCCGACCTGCCGCCCGGCCGCTACCACCTGGGCCTGCGCCTGTGGTGGCGCGACGCCGGCCAGGGAGTGTGCGAGCCCGACGACCCGGCGGCCCGCGCCGACGAGGGTTTCGTGCGGGTCGCGAGCTTCGAGGTCACCGCGCCGGAGGGGTAGCACCCGGGGAGCGGCGCCGGGCCAGGGTGCCGTACGCTCGCCCGGACGCCGCCGGGGCGGCGCCTCGCGGCCCCGCCCCGTGACGTCGCCCCACCGACCGCGTCAGCCGGCGGTCGGGTAGTCGGTGTAGCCCTTCGGCCCCGGCGTGTAGAAGGTCTTGAAGTCCGGCGGGTTGAGCGGCAGGCCGCGTTCGAGCCGCGCCACCAGGTCGGGGTTGGCGAGGAACGGCCGCCCGAAGGCGACCAGGTCGCAAAGCCCGGCGCGCACGTCGGCCTCGGCCCGCGCCCGGTCGTAGCCGCCGGCCCGGATGAAGGTGCGCGGCCAGAGGCGGCGCAGCGCGACCTTCAGGCTCTCCGGCACCTCGGGGGCGCCCATGGCCGAGTGGTCCACGACGTGCACGTAGACGAGCCCGAGCGGCGCGAGGCCCTCCACCAGCTTCGTGTAGGTCTCGTCGATCCCGGGGTAGGGCTTCATGCCGGCGTTCGCGCCGTAGGGCGAGATCCGGATGCCGACGCGCTCGCCGCCGAGGGCCGCGGCCGTCTCCCTGGCCGTCTCGAGCGCGAAGGCGAGCCGCTTCTCGACCGCGCCGCCCCAGGCGTCGGTGCGCCGGTTCGTCTGCGGGCTGAGGAACTGCTCGATCAGGTAGCCGTTGGCGGCGTGCAGCTCGACGCCGTCGAAGCCGGCGGCGACGGCGTTGCGGGCCGCCTGCACGAACTCGCCGAGGGCCTGGCGCACGTCGGCGTCGGTCATCTCGCGCGGCACCGGGTGCGGTTGCATGCCCTTGCCGTCGGTGTACATGTCGCCCTCGAGGGCGACCGCACTGGGCGCGAGCACCTCTCCCCCCGCGGGCAGGTTGAGCGGATGCCCGACGCGACCGGTGTGCATGAGCTGAGCGAAGAGCCGCCCGCCCTTCGCGTGCACGGCGTCGGTGACCCCGCGCCAGCCGGCGACCTGGGCGGCGTTCCAGAGACCGGGGATCCGGGCGTAGCCGGTGCCGTTCGGCGACGGGGAGACGCCCTCGGTCACGATGAGGCCGGCGCCGGCGCGCTGGCCGTAGTAGTCGGCCATGAGCTCGTTCGGGACGTTGGCCTCCCGCGTGCGGCTGCGGGTCATGGGCGCCATGACGAGGCGGTTCCTCAGCGTGAGCGGCCCGAGCGCGACGGGCGCGAACAGCGACAGTTCAGCCATGGGAGCACTCCTGGCGGGGGTCGTCTCGAAGTCGGTGCCGGGGGGCCTGTCGGCCCTCCGGCGAGCATCCGGTCGTTGGATGCGGCGCCGGCCCCGGCGCACCGGGTTATCTCCCGGGGGCCGCGCCCGGCCCCGCCACACCCCCAACCGTGTGGTTTTGCAGCCCCTTGACCACGGCGGCCCGGGCTTCGCTAGAATCCGCCGGCGACTGCGCCGCCGGGGCACGGCGGCCGACGGGCCTCGGGAGGAGCGATGGAGATCCAGACGGACGAGATCAAGGCGATCCACGAGCGGATCGAGCGGGAGAGCATCGTCGTTCAGACCATCACGGCCGAGGTCGGCCGGGCCATCGTCGGCCAGCAGTACCTCGTGAACCGCCTGCTCGTCGGCCTGCTGGCCGACGGCCACATCCTCATCGAGGGCGTGCCGGGGCTGGCCAAGACGTACGCGGTGCGCACCCTGTCGGCGGCGATCAAGACCCGCTTCCAGCGCATCCAGTTCACGCCCGACCTGCTGCCGGCCGACATCGTCGGCACGCTGATCTACAACCAGAGGACGGGTGAGTTCGTCACCAACAAGGGACCGATCTTCTCGAACCTGATCCTGGCCGACGAGATCAACCGCACCCCGCCCAAGGTGCAGAGCGCCCTGCTCGAGGCGATGCAGGAGCGGCAGGTGACGATCGGCGAGACGACCTACAAGCTCGACGACCCGTTCCTGGTGCTGGCGACGCAGAACCCGATCGAGCAGGAGGGCACCTACCCGCTGCCCGAGGCCCAGCTCGACCGCTTCCTGCTCAAGATCCGGATCTCCTACCCCACCCGCGAGGAGGAGCGGCAGATCGTGGACCGCATCGCCGTGGCCGGCGAGCCCCGGATCAACGCGGTGGTGGAGCCGGCGGACCTGCTGCGGGCGCGCGAGCTGTGCAAGTCCATCTACATCGACAACAAGATCCAGGACTACATCATCGACCTGGTGTTCGCGACGCGCGAGCCGGAGAAGTACGGCCTGGCCGAGCTGAAGCCGCTCGTCCGCTTCGGCGCCTCGCCGCGCGCCTCGATCTACCTGACGACGGCGGCGCGGGCGATGGCGTTCCTGAAGCGCCGCGGCTTCGTCATCCCCGAGGACGTCAAGGAGCTGGCGGCCGACGTGCTGCGGCACCGCATCATCCTGTCCTACGAGGCCGAGGCCGAGGAGCTGACCACGGACGACATCGTGCAGCGCATCCTCGGCGCGGTCGAGGTCCCGTGAGCCGCGCCCCCCGGACGGGCGCGCCGGCGCGGACCGGGCGCCCGGCGTAGGCCGTGCCACCCGCCATGCTGGAAGCCGGGTTCCTGCGCCAGCTGCGCCGGATCGAGCTCCACACCCGCAAGGTGCTCAACACGAGCTTCGTGGGCGAGTACCGGTCCACGTTCAAGGGCACCGGGATGGAGTTCGTGGACGTGCGCGAGTACCTGCCGGGCGACGACGTGCGCGCCATCGACTGGAAGGTCACCGCGCGCATGGGGCGGCCGTACGTCAAGAAGTTCGTCGAGGAGCGCGAACTGACGGTGATCCTGTGCGTGGACGCCTCCGGCTCGGGCTACTTCGGCACGCGGGCGCGGTTCAAGCTCGAGCAGGCGGCGCAGGTGGCGGCGACGCTGGCGTTCTCGGCGGTCACCAACAACGACAAGGTCGGGCTGCTGTTCTTCACCGACCGGGTCGAGCGCTTCGTGCCACCGCGCAAGGGCCGCCAGCACGTGATGCGGCTGGTGCGCGACGTCCTGCTGTTCCGCCCCGAGCGGCGCGGCACCGACCCGGCGGCGGCGCTCGAGTACGTCATGCACATCCTCAAGCACCGGGCCATCGTCTTCCTGATCAGCGACTTCCTCGGGCCGGGCTTCGCCCCCGACGCGGCGCGCATCCCGCTGGGCATCGTCGCCCGCCGGCACGACCTGGTGGCCATCCCGGTGACCGACCCGGCCGAGCGCGAGCTGCCGCGGGTGGGCCTCGTGGACCTCGAGGACAACGAGACCGGCGAGATCGTCCCGGTGGACACCTCGGACGCGCGGCTGCGCCGGGCCTACGCCGAGCACGTGCGCGCCCTCGAGGCGCGGCGCGACCGGCTGTTCCGCCAGCTGGGCATCGACAGCATCGCCCTCGAGACGCACGAGGACTTCACGCCCAAGCTGCACAAGTTCTTCCGGTTGCGGGCGAGGCGCTTCCACTGATGACGCGCGCCGCCTGCCTCCTGCTCGCGCTGCTCGCGGCGGCCCCGCCGGCCGGCGCGGCCACGCTGACGACGAAGGTGACGCCGCCGGCGAAGCTCACGGTGGGCGACCGCTTCGAGGTCGCGCTGACGCTCGCCGCGCCGGAGTCGAGCCGGGTGCTCGGGCCCCTGGCCGACTCGCTGGGCGTCTTCGTCGTCGCCGACGCGAAGCCGGAGAAGCGCGCCGGCACGGAGGTCCACCGGCTCTCGCTGGCCGCCTTCCAGGCGGGCCGCCAGCGGCTGCCGGTCTTCACCTTCCTCGTGCACGACGGGGCGCGCGTGGACACGCTGCGCAGCGACACCGGCTCGGTGGTGGTGGCGAGCGTCCTGCCGGCGGACATGAAGGACGTCCACGACCTCAAGCCGCCCGAGACCTTCCCCGACCACCGGCTGTGGCTCGTCCCGGCCGCGCTGCTGCTGGCGGCGGCGCTGGCCTGGGC
>CAZSQE010000051.1:0-8443 GCA_964608905.1 uncultured bacterium
TGCGGGCTCTCGCCCGGCAGGTTGATCTCGCGCCCGTAGTCCAGCGTGGCCGGCGCCTCGGCCGGCGCGGCCGGCGTCTCCTGGGCCTCGCGCGCGATGGACCACGCCGGCGACACCGGCGGCGGGGCCTGGGCGCGGCCGGCCTCGGGGCGCGGCGGCGGGGCCTCGGCGGCCGGAGCCGGGCGCGACGCGGCGGTCGCGAACGGCGTGCGGCGGAGGTCCTTCGTGACCTTCTCCATGAGCAGGTGCGACACGCCGCGGAAGGTCTCGAAGACGCCCGTGCCGGTGGTCGCCACCGCCTCGAAGCTCGGGACCTTGCCCCCCGGGTTCAGCTCGGCGTTCAGCTCGTCCGCCGAGTAGACGTTCGGCAGGTCGCGCTTGTTGTACTGGATGACCCAGGGGATCTCCTCGAGGCTCAGCCCGTACTCGGCGAGGTTGGCCCGCAGGTTGGCCAGGCTCTCCTTGTTCTCCTCCATCTTGCCGACCTCGCTGTCGGCCACGAAGACGATGGCGTCCGCACCCTTGAGCACGAGCTTGCGGGTGGCGTTGTAGAACACCTGCCCCGGCACCGTGTAGAGCAGGAAGCGCGTCTTGAACCCCATGATCTCGCCCAGGTCGAGGGGCAGCAGATCGAAGAACAGGGTCCGGTCGGACTGCGTCTTCATGCTGACCATCTTGCCGCGGCTGGTATCGGGCACCGCCTCGTAGATGGCCTCGAGGTTCGTGGTCTTGCCGCTCAAGCCCGCCCCGTAATAGACGAGCTTGGCGTTGATCTCCTTGCCCGAGTAGCTCACGACCACCACGGCGCGTCCCTCCTGGTGCGACCCCACCCTGTCACGAGGCCGGTTCCCATGGAGCCCCTTGCCGCCCTTTCTCCACAGGGACCTCGAGGACGGACGACCGGCCGGCCGGTCTTCGGACGCAAAGGCCCTGGACCGCGACCGTCGGAGCCGCCGGGTGGGGTCGCCACGCTGTTCGAAGCACTTCGCATCGTCCGGCCGGGCACGGAGCGTCCGCAGAGGCGGGTCCGGGTACCGTCACGGCGCGCAGCGCCACCCTTTCGGAGGGTTTATCGGCCTGCCGGGGCGCGGGCCTTAGCGAAAAGCTGGGGCGGTCCCGCCCGCGAAGGGCGCGGGCCGGGGCCACCCGGGGCGCCGGGGCCACCCGCGGCGCCGGGGGAAAGTCCGGGAGTCGCGCGGGAGCCCGGAAAGCCGTGGCGGGCGCCCGTGTGGGCGCCCGCCGACTCCAGGACCGTGCGGTGGGGCCCGACCCCTCAGGGGCCCACCTCGGCCGGGGCGCTCGCGCGGTACAGCCAGAAGCCGGGGCGCTCGCGCAGGTGCGGCTGCAGGCGGTCGCCCTCGTCCTGGTAGTGGCTGAGGAAGATGCGCTTGAGCTCCTCGCAGCGGTCGCTGGCGAAGTAGCGGCGCGCCCGCGTGTACATGCCGTCGCGCTCGGAGTAGACGAAGGCCGTGACCTCGGTGACCCGCTCGTACTGGCTCTCGCCGTACCCGGTGTCGGGCGAGTCCTCCATGTCCAGCCAGAGCGATGCCTGGGGATTCAGCACCTCGAAGTCGTGCTTGTGCACCATGAGGTATTCCCAGAGGCCGAAGATCTCCAGGGGCACGAAGCGCTCCGTCGTCGGTCCGGTGCTGCCCGCGCGGCGGATCTCGCAGCGCATGATCTTCTGACTGCCCATGGCGCTTCCCTCCCGGGAGATCGGGTGGCTGGCCGTCGTCCGGCACGTCGCGGCCCATCCTAGGCTGCCGCCGGCGCCGGGTCAACGGTTTCGAGGGGCGCAAGTGTCTGCCACGCCTCGGCCTGAGGGCTTCGCCCGGGGCCTCGAGGGGCGAGCGCGAGGCTTGACATCCCTTCCGCGTGGAAAGTAGTTTCGGCCTGTCGTGTCGGCTGGCAGCACCTGTCCGCTGCAGGGAGTGGGGAACGGGATGTCTCGACTCGTCTACGGCTGGCTCACCGCCCTCATCGCGGGCATGCCCCTCGCCCTGGGCTATGCCCTGGCCGACCTGCTGACCGAGGTCCACTTCCGCTTCTTCCCCGCCCGCCGCCACGCCGCGCTGACCAACCTGGCGGTGATGATGCCCCGGGCCACCCGCCGCGAGCGGGTCCAGGTCGTCCGGCGCATGATGCGCAGCTACAACCGGATGATGTTCGAGTTCTTCCGGCTCCCCCACCTGACCCGCAAGGACCTCCTGCGCTCGGTCGAGGTGACGGGGCGGGAGCACCTCGAGCAGGCGGTGGCGCGCGGCCGGGGGGTCATCCTCAGCTGCACGCACATCGGCAACTGGGAGCTGGCGGCGGTGGTGCTGGCCCACTGGGGTTACGCCGTCCACGCGGTGGCGGGGGTCCAGCTCAACCGCTGGCTGGGACCGGCCATCCGCGAGACCAAGCTGGAGCTGGCCATCCACACCGTCGCCCCCGAGGACGGCTTCCGCAAGCTGCTGCGCGCCCTCGAGCACAACGACCTGGTGGCCCTCATGGTGGACGGCGACATCTACAGCCACGGGGTGCCGGTCGAGTTCTTCGGCCGCGAGATGCGCTTCCCCGCCGGCCCCGGCGTGCTCGCCCAGCGCACCGGGGCCCTGATCATCTGCGGCTACTGCGAGCGGCTCGAGCCCGGCCGCTTCCGCATCGTCATCGAGCCCGCCCTCGATCCCGCGCGTTTCCCGCACACCGCGGCCCTCAACGCCGCGGTGGCCGCCTCGTCCGAGCGGCACATCCGGTCGCACCTCGATCAGTGGTGCATCTTCCGGCCGATGTGGGAAGGCGCCCCCGCCGCCGAGTCCGAGGCGGCCGGGGCCGCGCGGAGCGCCGAGGCGTGAGGATCGGGATCGTCTCCCAGTCCTACTACCCGCGCTACGGCGGCGTCACCGAGCACGTCCACCACACCGCGGTCGAGCTGCGCCGGCGGGGGCACCAGGTCACCATCGTGACCAGCCGCTTCCGCCGGGGTGAGGCGCCGTCGGACTGCGAGGTCGAGCGCATCGGCTACAACCTGCTCATCCCCTTCAACGGCGCCTTCGTGGACCTGGCGGTGGGCATCCGCCTGCGCCGCCAGTTCCGCGGCCTGCTGCGGCGGCACCGCTTCGACCTCGTGCACACGCACGCCCCGCTCGTGCCCACGCTGCCGCTCATCGCCGTCGAGACCGCCGAGTGCCCGCAGGTCGGTACGTTCCACACCACCAGCGGGCCCAGCCGCCTCATCGAGGCCTTCCGCGGCCCGCTCGCCCGGCGGATGGCCCGGCTCGACGCCCGCATCGCCGTCTCCGAGACCGCCCGCGACTTCGTCGCCCAGTACTTCCCCGGCGACTACGTCGTCATCCCGAACGGCGTGGACACCGACCGCTTCCACCCCGACGTCGCGCCCTTCGCGGAGTGGCGCGACCCCGCCCGGGTGAACCTGCTCTTCGTCGGCCGCCTCGACCCGCGCAAGGGCGTGCAGGTGCTGCTCGACGCCATGCCCGAGGTGGTCGCGCGCACCCGCGGGCGGGCGCGCCTGCTGGTGGTGGGCGATTCCTACCTGCGCCGGCACTTCGAGGCCTCGGTCGCCCCGGCGGCGCGCGAGCACGTGCGCTTCCTCGGCCACGTCTCCAGCCGCGACCTGCCGCGCTGGTACGCCACCGGCGACATCTTCGTCTCCCCCGCGCTGGGCCACGAGAGCTTCGGCATCGTGCTGGCCGAGGGCATGGCCGCCGGGCGCGCCGTGGTGGCCTCGGACATCCCCGGCTACCGCAGCGTCGTGCAGCCGGGCGTGAACGGCCTGGTCTCGCCGCCCGGCGACGTCGCCGCGCTGGCGGACACCCTCGCCGGCCTGGTCGAGGACGCCGGGCGCCGCGCCGAGCTCGCCCGCCAGGGCCGGACCCGGGCGCTCGAGTTCGCCTGGCCGCGGGTCACCGACCGCATCGAGGCGGTCTACCGCGACGTGCTCGAGCGGCGCGGCGGGACGCCCGCGCCCGGCACCGCAGCCTCCGCGCCCGGCACCGCAGCCTCCGCGCGGGGCTGACCGCGATGCGCGCGGAGGCGCCGGACCGCCCGCTGCTGCGCCAGCGCAACTTCCTCGCGCTGATCGGCGGGCAGCTCATCTCCATCTCGGGCGAGCGCCTGACGCTGGCGGCGCTCTACGGGCTGCTGCTGCAGCACACCGGCAGCTTCGCCGAGCGCGGGCAGTCCTCCCTCGTGCTGTGGATGCTGGGCATGGCCCAGCTCACGCCGGTGCTGCTGTTCTCGCCCTTCGCCGGCGCCTGGGTGGACCGCCGGAACCTCAAGCGGGTGATGGTCGTCTCCGACGCCCTGCGGGCCGTGATAGTCGTGCTCATCCCGCTGGGCTACCTCGCCACCCACAGCGTGTGGCCGGTCAACCTGCTGGTCTTCCTGCTCTTCACCTGCAACGTGCTCTTCCTGCCCGCCAAGAGCGCCATCACGCCCGAGATCGTGCCGCCGCACCAGCTCCTGCTGGCCAACGCGCTGCTGGCCGGCGCCGGCGTGGCCGGCACGGTGGTGGCGGTGCTGGGCGGGTGGATCGTGGACCACTGGGGCTGGGAGCCGGCGCTCTACATCAACGGCGTCACCTACCTGGTCTCGGTCGGCTCGCTGCTGTTCATCCGCTACCGGCCGGCGCCGCGCCCGGAGCCGCGGGAGCCGGTCTCGGCCCCCGGCTACCTGCACGAGGTGGCCGAGGGCTGGCGGCTGGTGCGCTCCACCCCGGTGCTGGTGCTGGCGCTCACCGCGCTGGGGGCGATCTGGGCGGGCGGCGGGGTCGCGCACGTGACCGCCACGCAGCACATCGCCCTGGCCGCGGGCGCGGAGGCCGGGACGGAGCGCATGATGGCCCTGATGGCGGTGGTCGGCCTCGGCAGCGCCGTCGGCATCTGGTGGCTGAACGCGCGGGGGCGCCGCTACCCGCGCCACGCGGTGCTGGCGGCGGGGCTCGCGCTGGCGGCGGTGGGGCTGGCCTGCTTCGCCGTCTCGTCGCGCTTCGCGGTCTTCACCGCGGCGGCGCTGCTCATCGGGCTGGGCGCGGCCCCGGCCTTCGTCCTGCCCGAGACCATGCTGCAGGAGGGCGCCGGGACCCGGCAGCGGGGCCGCGTCTTCGGCGCGCGCGACTTCCTGATGCGCCTCATGCTGCTCGGCGGCCAGACCCTGGCGGGGCTGGCGACGCCGCTGGCCGGGACCGGCGCCACCCTGCTCGGCGCCTCGGGCTTCTTCGCGCTCGTGGCCGGGGGCGCGCTGTGGCTCGGGCGCCGGCTGCCCGCGACGGCCGACCCGCAGCGGCGGCCCTGAGCGGGCCGGGGCGCCCTTCCCGCCCGAGACACCGGCGGCCACCCCGAGGGGTGGCCGCCGGTGTCTCGAGCGGGCGCCGAGGAGCGGCCCCGCGTACTACCGCACCACGACGGTCCGGCGCACCAGCGTGCGGCCCAGCGCGCTCAGGCGCACGAAGTACAGGCCCGGCCCGGTCCCGCCCGTGTGCTCCCAGCGGACCTGGTGCCGGCCGGCGGCGAAGTCGCCCTCGAGCAGGGTCGCCACCTCCCGGCCCTGCACGTCCAGCACGCTGAGCCGCACCGCCGCGGCCGCCGGCAGGGCGAAGCCGACGAGGCCGGCGCCACGCACCGGGTTGGGCTGCACCGGCGCCAGCTCGAGGGCGGAGACCGTCTCCTCCCCCACCCCGGAGGCGTTCTGGATGGTGAAGTTTACGTCGCTCACGTCGCTGCCGGCGTTGCCGAACGGGTCGCGCGCCGTGACCCGGACCCGCGCCGTCGTGATCGGGTCGTTCGGGATGATCCAGCCGTAGCTGCCCGAGTTGGCGAGGCCGGTGGCGATGACGTTCGGGAAGGTCTCGCCGCCGTCGGTCGAGTAGGCCAGGTCCACCTCGGTCACGCCCGAGGCGTCGGTGGCGGTCCAGATGACGTCGTGCGTCGCGCCGACGTCCAGGGTCACGGCCGTGTTCGGCGCGGTCACCGCCACCGCGGGCGGCACGTGGTCGAGGGCGGCGTAGATGTCCAGCTTGCCGTGGCCCCAGGTCGTGTTCGGCACCGCGCCCGTGTAGATGTCGGCCCGCGCGTGCCCCAGCAGGGCGAGCTTCACCTCGGAGGGGGTGGCCCCGGGACGGGCCTGCAGGTAGAGCGCGGCCGCCCCGGAGACGTGCGGCGCCGAGAAGCTGGTGCCCACCTGGATCTCGTGCACGCCGTCGTCCACGTCCCAGCCCGTACCCGTCAGCGACCCGGCGAACGACGAGTGGGTCGTCGCCACGCCGAAGCCCGGCGCCGAGATCTCGGGCTTGAGCACGCCGTCGCGGCGGGGGCCGACCGCCGAGAACGAGGCGATCCGGTTGAGCGGGGGCGCCGGGTTGAAGGCGTAGGTGGCGCCGCTGCCGCAGGAGTACCAGGACGCCTTCGTCGTGTGCGCGGCCACGGCGATCACGCTGTCGCCGCAGGCCGGCTCGCCGACGTTGGTCGTGAGGTCGAGCCCGGTGGTCATGACGGGCAGCGGATCGGTGACGCCCAGCCACGAGGCGTAGATCCACGCGTCCACGCGCGCGCCGAGGCTGGCCGCGCCGTTGGGGATGACGTTGACCGTCCAGTTGCCGGCGCGCGGCCGCTGGCTCGAGGTGGCGTCGTAGATCTCGACCTCGAACTGGCGGGTCGTGCTCGTGCCGCCGAAGCCCTCGGCCTCGTTCATGTTGGCGATGTACATCTGGCAGCCGGTGGTGCCGCTGCTGCGCGTCCGCCACGCGCCGTAGCCGCAGCTCAGCGTGTCGGCCGCGTTCGGTCCCCGGAGCTGGATGACCACGCTCGCGGTCGGGTCGTACCACCCGGCGATGAGGACGTAGTCGTTGTAGGTGCCCGAGTTGTACGAGTAGTTCGGCACGTTGAACAGGAACCGGTCCGTGCCCGGCGTGGTCGAGGTCGTGGTCAGCTTCGCGTGGGCGGCGTCCTCCTGGCCGTTGCCGGCCGAGGCGACGACGATCCGCCCCGGTCCGGTGAGGGCGCCGATGGCGGTGGAGAAGTCGTCCGAGCCGTCGTGCGGGCCGGACTGGCTGCCCAGCGAGAGGTTCACCACCGCGTCGCGGCCCAGCGCCGCCGCCTTCTGGAAGACGTAGTTGACGCCGTCGATGATGCCGGCGTCGGTGAAGTCGGTCGCGACCGCGATGATGTCCGCCTCGGGGGCCACGCCGACGTAGCGGTAGGCCGGCATCGAGCAGCCGGTGGAGGAGCCGTTCCCGGCCATCACCCCCAACACGTTCGTGCCGTGCCCCACGACGTCCTCGTGGGTGATGGCGCCCGGGGTGTTGTCGATCTGCGACTTGGTCCACTCCGAGCCGTAGCCGAACCCCGCCGGCGTGGTGCCGCCGGTGCCCTCCTGGTCCCAGATGTAGAGGATGCGCGTCGTGCCGTCGGCGCCGTCGAAGTCGGAGCTGGTGAAGTCGATGCCGGTGTCCACGTCGCCGACGATGACGCCCGCGCCGGCGCGCCCGGCGTAGACCGGCGGGCTGCCCGAGGCGGTGTGCTCGAGGTCCGCGCGCACGTCCACCGCGCTCACGTTCAGGTGCGGGCGCAGGTAGCGCGACAGCTGCACCTTGCGCATCCCGGCCAGGCCGCGCAGCTTGCCGATGTCCTGCCGGCGCACCCGGGCCGTGAAGACGCGGCCCGCCTGGGTGCCGACCCGGATGCCCGCGGCCTCGAGCTCGGCGCGCGTGCCGTCGAAGTCGATCAGGACGCCGAACTCGGCCGGCTCCACGTAGTCCCGCGGGACGCCGAACGGGCCCTGGCCGCGCGGCAGGTCGCGCGGGCCGGGGCGGAACGGGAGCGGGCGGTTGAGCGGCAGGACCGGACCGCCCTGCTCGAGCTGCTGCAGTCCGCGGTCGACGTGCGGGCCGGGTGTCGGGGCGGCGAGGGCGGGGGCGACGGCGAGCAGCAGGCCGATCAGGCCCAGCAAGGCGGGGAAGCGTACACGCATGGGATGCATCTCCTCATGGCTGCGGAACCGGTCGTGTGCGTGCGGCGGGACGCTCATGATTCTGGTCCCGGCGACGGCCCGAGTCAAAGCCGGGCCTCCTCGGTGCGGAACGGGAACCTTGCACGATGCACGGTGACGGCCGTCGTGCACGAGGGCGGGCCGGCGGCCCGGCCCGGACGACGGCTCAGTCCGCCGCGGCGGCCAGGGGCAGCAATTCCACCCCCCAGCGCTCGCGGAGAGCCTCCCGGAACGGCCCGGGGCCCGCGTCCTGCCCGGCTTCGCGCCGGTAGGCCTCGTAGGCGGCCATCAACGCGGGGCCATGGTCGGCGAAGAGCCGGCGCGCGTCGCGCGCCCGCTCGATCTCCCCGCCATGCTCCCTCGCGAGACGGTCCAGCACGGCCCGTGCCACGGCCAGCGGCCCGCCGGCGGACGGCCCGCCCGCCGGGCGACGGGCGCCCTCGGGGTCTGCGGGGAG
>CAZSQE010000051.1:8453-10013 GCA_964608905.1 uncultured bacterium
GCCCGCCCGCCGCGGGCGCGGCGGGCGCGCGCGCGGGGGCGAGCGCCTGCTCCGCCTCGGCCGGCTCCGCAGGCGGTCGCGGCCGGCCCCGGGCATCCACGGCGAAGAGGCACTGGCAGCGGGGGCAGCGCACGCTGGCGCCGCCGGGCCCGAGCAGGTGCCCGGGCAGCAGGTAGCCGGCGCCGCACTCGGGGCAGGAGACGATCGCGTCGCTCATGCGCGGATTGTGCACCATCCGGCCCCGGAGGGGAACCCGGTCGCGTCAGCCGCCGAGGGCGATCTCCAGCGGCTCGCGGAAGTCCGCCCGCAGCGTCGCCAGCAGCGCCGCGTGCTCGGCGCGCAGCAGCTGCGGATCCGCCCCCACCAACTCGCGCGCGGCGTCGCGGGCCTCGAGCAGCAGCGGTTCGTCGCGCCACGGGTCGGCCAGCTTGAAGCGCGGCACGCCGCTCTGCATCGTGCCCCACAGCTCGCCCGGGCCGCGCAGGCGCAGGTCGGCCTCGGCCAGCTCGAAGCCGTCGGCGGTGGTCGCCATGAGGGCCAGCCGCTCGCGCGCCGGGCCGCCCGCGCCCGGACCGGCGACCAGCACGCAGACCGAGCGGTGCGCGCCCCGGCCCACGCGCCCGCGCAGCTGGTGGAGCTGGGTGAGGCCGAAGCGCTCGGCGTTCTCGACCACCATCACCGTGGCGTTGGGCACGTCCACCCCCACCTCGACGACGGTGGTGGCGACGAGCAGCTTCGTCTCGTCGCGCGCGAACGACTCCATGACCGCGCGGCGCGCCTCGGCCTTGAGGCGCCCGTGCAGCAGCCCGAGCCGCAGCCCGCGCAGCGCCGGCTGGCCGGCCAGCCGCTCGAACTCGGCCTCGGCCGCGCGCGCGTCGGCCCGGCCGCCCTCCTCGATGAGCGGCACCACCACGTAGGCCTGCCGCCCGGCGCGCAGCTCGCGGGCGAGGAAGTCGATCACCTGCGGGTACTTCTCCTCCCCCGTCACGCGGGTCACCAGCCGGCCCCGGCCGGCCGGGCGGGCCTTGAGCGTGCTCACCGCCAGGTCGCCGTAGCAGGCCAGCATGAGCGTGCGCGGGATGGGCGTGGCGGTCATCACCAGCACGTCGGGGATGACGCCCTTGCGGGCCAGCGTGGCCCGCTGGCGCACGCCGAAGCGGTGCTGCTCGTCCACGATGGCCAGCGCCAGCCGCGGCATCCGCACCTTCTCCTCGATGAGGGCGTGCGTGCCGACCAGCAGCACCGGCTCGCCCGCCTCGAGCCGCGCCGCCATCGCCCGCCGCTCCGCCGCCGGGGTGGCGCCGGTTGCGTCGTGGTGGGCGACACACTTTATCTCGTCTGCGGCATCATCAACGGTCACTGGGACGGTCATGTCGCCTGGATGGATGCGCTCGACCTGAACACCGGTGAGTGGTGTCGATTGCCGGATGCGCCGCGCGCGCGTGATCATTTTCAAGCGGCTGTGGTGGACGGGAAGATTTATGCGATCGGTGGGCGCCGGACTTCCACCGCCACCAAGGAAACCTTTTCACTGCTGGAACCGGCGGTGGAGGTCTATGA